>NZ_AGBG01000023.1:0-49095 GCF_000225005.1 Ectothiorhodospira sp. PHS-1
GTGGCTGCAGGCGCTCTTCGGTCACCCGGGCGGGGAACTCGATGCGGGTGAACATGAATTGCTCGAAAATGCGCCCCTCCCGACTCAGCAGCTGCGACTGCAGGAGCATCCCGGTGGGTTCGTGAATGCAGAGCTGGTAACCGTAACGAAAGTGATCACGAGGAATGATGGAGACTTCGCGACAGGTCAGGCCGGCGACACGCCGGAGCTCTCCTAGACGCAGGCGATAACTCTCACCCAGACCTTCCAGCCCCTGACGGATGGGAAGCACGCCGGGCAGGCCCAGCAGACTCTTGCCTGGGTCCAGGCATAGGGCAGGATCCAGATCGTCGGGACGCACACAGATGATACTGTCCTCGTCCTTGATGATCTCGCGGGGGTGTCCCGTCAGGGCCACCAACCGCTCCCGGGAGCCATGCTCGTCCCGGGCATGGATGATCTGCAGGGTCTCGATACGCTGGTCGTGGGCAAAGACGAAGATGCCTTCGTAATTGAGCTCATCCACGGCCCGAGCCATTTTCTGCAGCAGTGCATGGGCCCCCTGCTCCGAGGCGGCCACCGCCGTGGTGGCCGCCAGCGCCGCCACCAGACACAACAGGCGTAGGCGCGGCAACACGGGATCAGTCACCCATGAAACCATGTCCGACCGTGCGGACCTGGGGTGGCATGGCCCCGCGCCCCACGGTTGACTCCACGTGATTGATCAGATAGCTGCTGAAACGCGCGTCTCCCATGTCGATGCGCAGAAACTGCTGGCTGCCATGCTCCAGGGGCGAGTGCTGTATCTGGGCGGTCCGGCCATCGGGCTCAAGCATGGATTGAAGGGCGTTGCGCTGACCCGGATCCCACTGGGCGGCGCGGATCACCGGCTCGGTGCCCGCCATGGCCGGTTCCGTTCGTGGATCGGAAGGATCGCCGGTGAAGTTCTGCAATCCCACCAGGACCGCCACGGCAACGGCGGCCGCCATGCCCATGCCGGCCGCGGGCTTGAGGAGGCGCCCCTGCCAGGCTTGGTAGACACGGGTGGATGGCTGCGGCTCCTCGGCCACGGCGGCCATGACGCGAGTGGAGAAGTCGGAGGGCGCGGTACGGTCCAGATTGCCACGCATGACATCACCGATCAGGTGATAGCGTCCCCATCGGACCAGATCCTCCGGGTTCTTTGCCAGCTCGTCCAGCAACCGGCGGGTCTCGAAGGCCTCGGCCTCGTCATCCACCAGCGCGGAGAGTCGTTCCTCTTTAGTGGTTGTCATGATGCGTCTCGCTCTTGAAAGCACATTTAATCAAGCAATGGCCGCAAGACGCGATCAATCGCTTCCCGCGCCCGGAAAATCCTGGAGCGCACCGTACCAATGGGGCATCCCATGGTCTGTGCAATCTCCTCATAGCTCATCCCCTCCAGTTCACGCAGGGTGATGGCTGTCTTCAAGTCGTCCGGCAACGCGCTGATGGCGTTCTGCACGGCCAGGCGTATCTCCTCCGACAGCAATTCCCCTTCCGGGGTTGCATATTCCTTGAGAGCAGACTCACCCCCCATCTGCTCCGCATCCTGGGCATCCACTTCCACGTCCGGCGTCCGGCGACTCTGGAAGACCAGATGATTCTTGGCCGTGTTGATGGCGATCCGGTACAGCCAGGTGTAGAAAGCGCTTTCGCCCCTGAAATTGGCCAGCCCCCGGTAGGTCTTGATGAAAGCCTCCTGGGCCACATCAAGCGCCGTGGCAGAGTCATGCACATAGCGGGAGACCAGATTGACGATCTTGTGCTGGTACTTCTGCACCAGTACATCGAAAGCCTTCTTGTCTCCGGCTTGAACACGCCTGACCAGCTCCTCGTCGGTTACTTTATTGCCCATTCGGGCACTCCCCCTCTGAGGGCACGTCCTGTACCCTAACTGCGATGGACATGGAAACCCTCGTTAAGTTCTTGCAAATGACGCCCAAACTACACCATGCTCCCATCATTCGCGGGAATTCATGGCATAGGTCAATTTGTCAGTCTGCCCGGTGCGTGTAACACTGCAAAAAACCGTGACAAAATAACTCAGATCGAGACACAGCCTCAAGCGAGCCCCCCGCTCGGACGCCGACCCTTCCCTCCCGGGCCGAGGCCATTCTGGAGAAACCATCAATGCAAGATTCGCCCCAGGCGGGGGTCCGCAAATCCATGGATGTCCTCATCATCGGCAGCGGCGCCGCCGGCCTGAGCCTGGCCCTGCACCTGGCGGCGGAGCAGCGCGTGGCGGTACTGAGCAAGGGACCCGTCAGCGAAGGCAGCACCTATTACGCCCAGGGCGGCGTCTCCGCGGTACTGGACCGTCACGACTCCCTGGAGGCCCATGTCCGCGACACCCTGGACGCCGGTGGCGGCCTGTGCGACGAAGCCGCCGTCCGCCATACCGTGGAGCACGGTCCGGAGAGCATCCAATGGCTGCTGGATCTAGGCGTCCCCTTCACCCGCGAGGAGCCGGGCGACGACGGCCGGGTGCAGTTGCACCTGACCCGAGAGGGCGGCCACAGCCACCGCCGAGTGGTCCACGCCGCCGACGCCACCGGCAAGGCCATCGAAAACACCCTGGTGGAACAGGTCCGGCGCCACCCCAACATCGAACTGTTCGAACATCACATCGCGGTGGACCTGCTCACCAGCCACAAGCTCGGCCTAGCGGGTTCCCGGCGTTGCCTGGGCGCCTACGTGCTCAATCTCAAGTCCCATCAAGTGGAAATCTTCGCCGCGCCCTTCGTGGTCCTGGCCAGCGGCGGCGCCAGCAAGGTCTATCTCTACAGCAGCAACCCGGACGGCTCCACCGGCGACGGCATCGCCATGGCCTGGCGGGCCGGTTGCCGGGTGGCCAACATGGAGTTCATGCAGTTTCATCCCACCTGCCTGTTCCATCCCAAAGCCAAGTCCTTTCTCATCTCCGAGGCGGTTCGGGGTGAAGGCGGCAGACTGCTGCTGCCCGACGGCACCCCCTTCATGGAACGCTTCGACCCCCGGGGGGAGTTGGCCCCGCGGGATATCGTCGCCCGGGCCATCGACCATGAAATGAAACGCCTGGGGGCGGACTGCGTCTATCTGGACATCTCCCACAAGCCGGCGGACTTCATCAAATCCCACTTCCCCAACATCCATGAACGCTGCCTGGAATACGGCTTCGACATGACCCGGGACCCCCTTCCGGTGGTGCCCGCCGCCCACTACACCTGCGGCGGCGTGATGACCGACCTGGCGGCCCGCACCGATCTGGACGGGCTCTATGCCATCGGTGAAGTGGCCTGCACGGGCCTGCACGGCGCCAATCGCATGGCCAGCAACTCCCTGCTGGAATGCCTGGTCTTCGCCCGCTCCGCCGCCCAGGACATGGGCCGGCAACGTCCCGAGCCGGTGCCGGTGGACCGGATTCCAGCCTGGGACGAGAGCCGTGTCACCGACTCGGACGAGGAGGTGGTGGTGGCCCACAACTGGGAAGAACTGCGCCGCTTCATGTGGGACTACGTGGGCATCGTTCGCACCAGCAAACGACTGCAGCGGGCGCAACGACGCATTGAATTGCTGCAGGGCGAGATCCACGACTACTACAGCAACTTCCGCGTCACCAATGACCTGATCGAGCTGCGCAACCTGGCCCTGGTGGCGGAAATCATCATCCGCAGCGCCCAGAGCCGAAAGGAGAGCCGGGGCCTGCATTACACCCTGGACTACCCGCGGACCGATCCGGCACTGGCCGGCCGTCCCACCGTACTGACCCCGTCCGGCTCCCCGGCATGAATCAGGAGATACGCCCCATGCACGAGGCTATGCCACTCATCATCGATCCCCTGGCCCTTGAGGCCAGGCTGCAGGACCAGCGTCTGCGGATTGTGGACCTGAGCCCGGCCGAGCGCCATGCCGCCGGCCACGTGCCGGGCGCCCTCCATCTGGACTACGGTCGCATCGTCGCCTCGGCGGCTCCGGTCATGGGACTGCTGCCGGAGATCGGCGTGCTACGCACCATCCTGGCGGAACTGGGCATCGGCCCGGACACCCATGTGGTGTGCTACGACGAGGAAGGCGGCGGCAAGGCCGCGCGCCTGCTCTGGACCCTGGCCGTGTGTGGTCATGAGGCGCTGTCACTGCTCGACGGGGGAGTGGCGGGCTGGTCGGCGGCGGGCCTGACCATTTCCACCCAAGCCGCTGTGGATGTCGCGCCGACGCAAACGGAATACCCCCTCGCCTACGGTACCGAACGGGTGGCCGACCGGGCGTGGATCCTGGCCCACATGAAGGATGAGGACGTGATCCTGGTGGATGCGCGCAGCACCGATGAATTCACCGGCCGGGTGGCCTATGCGGCCCGGGGCGGCCACATCCCCGGGGCGGTTTCCTTCGAATGGACCCGCTGCATGGATCTGGAGCACAACCGTCGCCTGCGCGCCGAAGAAGCCCTGCGCCGGGATCTGGAGGCACAGGGCATCACGCCGGACAAGGAGATCGTCGTCTACTGCCACACCCACCATCGCTCCGCCCTGAACTGGCTGGCGCTGGAGCACCTGGGCTACGAACGGGTGCGAGGGTATCCGGGTAGCTGGTCCGACTGGGGCAACCGGGACGACACCCCCATCGAGACCTGAAACACGTCGGCTCAGACCTTGAGCATGTGCTCCCGATAATGGCGCAGCTCGGTGATGGAGTCGCGGATGTCCTGCAGGGCCTTGTGGGTGGCATCCTTGGACAGGCTGTTGAGCACGCCGGGCGCCCAGCGGCGGGCCAGCTCCTTGAGCGTGCTCACATCCAGGTTGCGGTAATGGAAGAAGGCTTCCAGATCCGGCATGCAGCGGAACAGAAAGCGCCGGTCCTGGCAGATGCTGTTGCCGCACATGGGGGATGAACGGGGCGGCACATACTGCTTCAGGAACCGCAGGGTTTCCTGCTCCGCCTCCACCTCGTTGTAGAGACTCAGCTTCACCCGGTCCAGCAGGCCGGAGCGGCCATGGGTATTGCGGTTCCAGTCATCCATCCGGCTCAGGATTTCCTCGGTCTGATGGATGGCGATCACGGGGCCTTCCGCCAGGACATTCAGCTCCTTGTCCGTCACGATGGTGGCAATCTCGATGATGTAGTCGGATTGCGGGTCCAGGCCGGTCATTTCCAGGTCGATCCAGACCAGATTCTCCGGATTGGGATTCATGGGCTTCCTTTGTGCCGTGGCGGCACGCTCTGAGCATTCATGGCAAGAAGATCGCCGGTGGCGGGCGAACGCCGACGGCGGGGCCACAGTCTACACTGTACATGAACGCTTTTTCGAGGCCGGACCCGCCGGCCGGAAAAGGAGGCATCCCCATGACCCAGCTCCATGACCGACACTGCACCCCCTGCGAGGGCGGCACCCCGCCCATGGACAAGGTGGACATCCAGAGCTTCATGAAATCCCTGGCCCCGGACTGGACGGTGGTGGACGATGGCCGTGCCATTGAACGCGCCTTCCGGTTTCCCGACTTTCATCGGACCATGGCCTTCGTCAATGCCGCCGCCTGGGTGGCCCATCGGGAAGATCACCACCCGGACCTTGAGGTAGGCTATGATCGCTGTCTGGTGCGGTTCACCACCCATGCCATCGGCGGCCTGTCGGAGAACGACTTCATCTGCGCCGCCCGGGTGGACCGCTTACTGGAAGACTGAATCGGACATCGACCTGGGAAGGCAATGAAAGCATCCAGACCCGGCAGGGTCATCACCCGTTTTGGTTCACAGGTGCTGGTGGAGGACGAGGACGGCCGTGTCCACCGCTGCACGCCCCGCCGCCGGCTTGAACACGTGGTCTGCAACGATGCCGTGTCATGGCATCCCGAGCCCAGCGGAGACGGCGTGGTCACCGACATTCACACCCGCGGCAACCTGCTGGAACGGGTCGATCCCCGTGGCCAGCGCAAGAACATCGCCGCCAACGTGGATCAGGTGGTGGTCGTCACCGCCGCCGCCCCCGCCCCGAGCTGGCCCCTGGTGGACCGTTACCTGGTGGCCATCGAGCGCATGCCGGCCCGGGCGCTGATCCTCTACAACAAGGCAGACCGGCCCGATCCGGACCCGGAAGGCACGGCCGCGGCCCTCCAGGGCTACGAGGCACTGGGTTATCCAGCCCTGAGGACCAGCGTGGCGAATGGTCAGGGCATGGAGGCCCTGCAGGCCTTCCTGGCCATGGGCACCAGCGTGCTGGTAGGCCAGTCCGGGGTGGGCAAGTCCTCCCTGATCCAGGCACTGCTGCCGGATCTGGAGATCCGCATCGGCGCCCTGTCCGAACTCAGCGGCGAGGGACGCCACACCACCACCAATGCCACCGTCTATCGCCTGCCCTGTGGCGGCGCCCTGATCGACTCACCCGGTGTGCGCGACTTCAGCCCCGGCCCCACCCCCCAGCGGGAACTGGCGCAAGGGTTCGTGGAACTCAGGACCCTGGCGCCGGAGTGTCGTTTTCACAACTGCACCCATACGGTGGAACCGGGCTGCGCGGTCAAGGCCGCCCTTGAGCAGGGACGGATCGATCCGCGGCGCTACGCGAGCTACCGCACGCTGCTGGAAGCAGCCGAGGCATAACCCACGCGCCAGGGGCCCCATCGACACGATCAGCCCGGCGGCCACTCCATCTGCCGGCCACCCAGGACGTGCATGTGCAGGTGATAGACCGACTGACCGCCGTCGGCGTTACAGTTGATGACGGTGCGGAAACCGTCTTCCACCACGCCCGCCCCTCGGGCCACTTCAAGCCCCACCCAATGCATGTGACCCAGAAGGTCCATGTCGGCCTGCGTCATGTCGGCAACAGTGTCGAAATGCTGCCTGGGAATCACCAGTACGTGCAGGGGGGCCTGGGGATTGAGGTCGCGAAACGCCACCACCCGGTCGTCCTGATAAACGATATCCGCCGGGATCCTGCCCTCGGCAATCTTGCAGAAGATACAGTCTGTCATTCTCTTTCCACTCGATGGATGGCCGGTCTAGAGATCACGCCGGCCTGAAAAGGCATGGGAGAGGGTGCCGCGGTCCACATATTCCAGTTCGCCGCCCAGCGGGATGCCGTGGGCAATGCGGGTGGTCCGCACCCCCAGCGCCCGGGCCATGTCCGCGATGTAGTGAGCGGTGACCTCCCCTTCCACCGTGGTCCCGGTGGCCAGGATCAGTTCCCGGATCTCGCCTTCGGCCAGACGGGCCTCCAGCCGATCCAGACCCAGTTCCTCGGGGCCAACGCCGTCCAGGGGGGACAGCTGACCCAGCAGCACATGGTATTGGCCGCGAAAGCCGGTGGCCTGCTCGATCGCCATCTGGTCCGCCGGCGTCTCCACCACGCACAGTAAGTGCCTGTCCCGGTGGGTGTCGGCACAGACCCGACAGAGTTCGTGTTCGGTGAGGGTGCGGCAACGCCGGCAATGACCGATGCGCTCGACCGCCTCCTTCAGCACCTCGGCAAGCCGCAGCGCCCCTTCCCGGTCCCGTTCCAGCACGTGCAGGGCCATCCGCTGGGCCGATTTGGGACCCACACCGGGGAGGCAGCGCAGTGCCTCCACCAGACGATCAAGAAGGGGCGCTCCGTCCATGGATCAGAACGGCAGCTTGAATCCGCCCGGCAGGCCCATGCCCTGGGTGACGGCACCCAGGTGTTCCCGGGTCATGTCTTCCACCTTCTGTACCGCATCGTTCATGGCGGCAGTGAGCAGGTCTTCGAGCATGTCACGGTCTTCTTCCAGCACACTGGGGTCGATGGTCACATGGCTCACGGAGTGCTTGCCGGTCATGACCACGCTGACCATGCCGCCACCGGCCTGACCGGTCACTTCCATCTCGGCCAGTTCGGCCTGGGCACGGGCCATCTCTTCCTGCATCTTCTGGGCCTGTTTCATCAGGTTCCCAAGTCCGCCTTTGAGCATATCAATCACCTTTCTAGGGTTCAGTTAATCCAGGGAGGCGTAGTGTAATGCCTCCCGATGCGTGAAACACGCGCCCGCGCTCAATCTCCTTCCACGGGGCGCACGGAACCGGCCACCAGCGCCGCATCGAAACGGGCTTTCAGGGCACCGGCCACGGGGTCTTCCTCCATGTCCTGCTCGGCCGCCTGCTGTCGCCGGGCACGGGCCCTGGCCGCCGCCGCCGCCGGGGTATCCGACGCGGGCTGCCCCAGCCGCACGCGCACCCTGACATGCCGGCCCAGCTGGGACTGCACGGCGGATTCCAACCGCTGCAGGGACATGTCCGTCTTCAAGTGGTCATACTTGGGCTCCAGACTCAGTACCAGCTCCTGGCCGTCGTAACCTTCCAGGGCACAATGATTCACCAGCTGCCCGGCCACCGCCCCCAGGCCCAGGGCAGGCACCAGCGCTCCCCAGTCCAGATGCGCTGCGGCATCGGCCTGCACAGGGTGCGGCGGCAGGGGGGCTGTCGGCGCCGGGGCCTCCCGTGCCGGGGCGAGGGGCACCGTGGCCGCGGAGGATGCGCCTTCCTCGTCCAGCCAAGGTGGCGGCTCGGGCAGGTCAGGCTCAATCGGCTCCGGGGCCACGGCCCGTGGAGGGGGTACCGGGTCCGGTGCCGCTACGGATGGCACGGACGGGAGATCGGCACGTCCAACCGGCGCGGCTCGGGCAGGCCCGCCTTCCAGCTGGGCGAGGATATCCCGCGGCCCTCGGGGCGCTAGCCCCACCGGCTTGGGCGCCGCCGACGTCGATTCGGCCCGGGGCGGCGCGGGTGGTGCTTGTACCCGTGGAGACTCATCTCCCACCGGGCGAAAGGCCAGCATGCGCAACAGGATCATCTCCAGACCGCTACGGGGCTCGGGGACCAGAGGCAGATCCCGGCGCCCGATCAGTGCGATCTGATAAAAGAGCTGGATGTCCTCGGGTGCCATCCCCCGGGCCATTTCCGCCAGGGCTTCCCGTTCATCCGGCAGGTTGTCCAGGACCTCGGGCACCTGCTGGGCCAGGGCCAGATGATGCAAAAGGGTGATCAGTTCGGCCAGTACCGCCCCATAGTCCGGGGACTGGGCCGACAGATCTTCCACCACTGCCAGCACCGCCCGGGCATCCCCGGCGGCGAGGGCCTGAAGCAGTCGAAGCAGGTGATCCCGGGACATGGCGCCGAGCATCTCCCGCACCTCCTCCGCACGCAGCACGCCGTCACCGAAACCGATGGCCTGATCCAGCAGGCTCAGGGCATCCCGCATGCTGCCCGAGGCGGCCCGGGCAATCTGCAGTACAGCGGCAGGCTCGGCCTCGATGGCCTCCCTCTGCAACACCTGGCTCAGATGATCGGCGATCATCGACGCCGGCATGGCCTTGAGATTGAACTGCAGGCAGCGGGACAGGATGGTGACCGGAAGCTTCTGGGGGTCCGTGGTGGCCAGCAGGAACTTCACATGGGGCGGCGGCTCTTCCAGGGTCTTGAGCAGGGCGTTGAAGCTGTGGGTGGAGAGCATGTGCACTTCGTCGATCAGATAGACCTTGAAGCGTCCCCGGGTGGGGGCGTAGGGCACGTTCTCCAGCAATTCCCGGGTGTCCTCCACCCGGGTGCGGGAGGCGGCATCCACTTCAATCAGATCGATGAAGCGTCCGGCGTCGATCTCGCGACAGGCACCGCACCGGCCACAGGGGGTGGCGGTCACCCCCGTTTCACAGTTGAGGCACTTGGCCAGGACCCGGGCAATGGTGGTCTTGCCCACGCCCCGGGTGCCGGTGAAGAGGTAAGCATGGTGCAGCCGGTCCTCGCGCAGGGCATTGGATAGGGCACGCACCACATGGGGTTGTCCAACCAGTTCCTCGAAACTGCGGGGGCGCCACTTGCGGGCCAGGACCTGATAGCTCATGAATCTCGCTGAAGTTGCCGGAAAGGGTCATACGCCCGCACCGACTCAAGGGCCGCGGGCACGAGGGGCCATGATAACGCAGCCGGGACTTTGGGTGGTGCGGCAATGGCGGCCAGGATCAGGCCGGCAGCACCACGATACCATCCTCGTCGGCAAACAGGCGGTCACCGGGCTTGAAGCCGACCCCAGCGAATTTCACCGGTACGTTCACCTGCCCCACCCCCAGCTTGCGGCTCTTGAGGGGATGGGTGGCCAGGGCCTTGACCCCCAGGGGCATGCCGGCGCAGGCCCGGGAATCCCGGATGCAGCCGTACATCACCACCCCGGCCCAGCCATTCTTGACCGCCAGCATCGCCAGTTGATCTCCCAGCATGGCGCAGCGCAGGGAACCACCGGCATCCACCACCAACACCTTGCCGCGTCCGTCCTCACCCAGCATCTCCCGGACCTTGGTGTTGTCCTCGAAACACTTGAGGGTCACGATCTCGCCGGAAAAGGCCCGCTCGCCGCCAAAATCCCTGAACAGGGGCTCTGCCACCTGCAGCCCCGGATGATCCTCGTATTCATCACACAGGTCCGCCGTTCCCTGAAAATCCAGCGTTTCGGAAGCCATTGCTCGTCCCCTTTTGCAAACGTGTAAAAAAAAAAGGCCGTACCGCCATGCAGCGAGTACGGCCCGACCGGTTCACGGTGTGTCCCGGACACCCGCCAAGGGCATCCGGGACGGACTGCATCAACCGTGGAACTGCTCTTCTTCGGTGGAACCGGCCAGCGCCTTGACGCTGGAGGAACCGCCCTGGATGACGGTGGTGACGTCATCGAAGTAACCGGCACCCACTTCCTGCTGGTGGGATACGAAGGTGTAACCACGCTCGCGGGCCTTGAACTCCGGCTCCTGCACCATGTCCACGTAGTGCTTCATGCCTTCGCCGCGGGCATAGTTGTAGGCGAAGTTGAAGGTGTTGAACCAGTTGACGTGGATACCTGCCAGGGTGATGAATTGGTACTTGTAGCCCAGCGCGGACAGTTCGTCCTGGAACTTGGCGATGGTCTTGTCGTCCAGATTCTTCTTCCAGTTGAAGGACGGGGAGCAGTTGTAGGACAGCAGCTTGCCGGGGCATTCGGCGTGCACGGCCTGGGCGAACTCACGGGCAAAGCCCAGGTCGGGGGTGCCGGTTTCGCACCACACCAGGTCGGCATAGGGGGCATAGGCCACGCCGCGGCTGATGGCCTGCTCCAGGCCGTTCTTGACCCGGTAGAAGCCTTCCTGGGTCCGCTCGCCGGTGAGGAACGGCTTGTCGTTCTCATCGTGATCGGAGGTGATCAGGTTGGCGGCCTCGGCGTCGGTACGGGCCAGCACGATGGTGGGCACGCCCATGACGTCGGCGGCGAAGCGGGCGGAAATCAGCTTCTCGATGGCCTCGCGGGTGGGCACCAGCACCTTGCCGCCCATGTGACCGCACTTCTTCACGGCGGCCAGCTGGTCTTCGAAATGCACACCGGCGGCGCCGGCGGCGATCATATTCTTCATCAATTCGAAGGCGTTGAGCACGCCGCCGAAGCCGGCTTCGGCATCGGCCACGATGGGCAGGAAGTAGTCCACAAAGCCTTCGTCGCCGGGGTTGATGCCGCGGGACCACTGGATCTCGTCGGCACGCTTGAAGGTGTTGTTGATGCGACGCACCATGGTGGGCACGGAGTCATAGGCGTAGAGGGACTGGTCCGGGTACATGGTCTCGGAGGTGTTGCCATCGGCGGCCACCTGCCAGCCGGACAGATACACGGCTTCCAGACCGGCCTTGGCCTGCTGCATCGCCTGACCGGCAGTGATGGCACCGAAGGCATTCACATAGCCTTTCTTGGCCTCGCCGTTGACGCGCTTCCAAAGCTTCTCGGCGCCCATGCGAGCCAGGGTGTACTCAGGCTGAACGGAGCCGCGCAGACGCACCACATCAGCGGCGGTATAACCACGCTTCACATCCTTCCAGCGGGGATTGTTGGCCCAGTCCGCCTCAAGCGCCTTGATCTGTTCTTCTCTGTTCATGTTGCCTTGGTCCTCTGTGATCTCTGAGTCGTTTTGCCCGTATCGACCGGGCGGTACTGCTCGGAACATGGATTGTGCCGAAGGTCGGGCTCAAGTCCCAGCATTACAGTTAACCATTCAGCGCACGGGCAGCAAGCGTAGTCCAGAAACGTCCGTATGCGGAAAATAAATTTCAATATTCATTATTAATTTATTAAATGCTTTTGCAATTTTGAGGCAAATCGACTTAATAATGATACCTGTCACAGGTCATGATCTGCCTTCCGCACTGCAAAATTGCAGTGCCATGACAGGGCCGGAATGTAGTAGATTTCCCTTATTGCCGACCGTCAACCGCCCAGCGACCACAGGTAGCCAGACCGATGAATGAACGCGCGCGGCAGATTGCCCGCTCCATCCTGACCGGTTTTGAGCGTCATTTCTCGTTTTTTCAGGAAATCACCAGCAGCGCCCGGGAGCGCTTCGAACATGCCGACTGGGATGCCGTCCGGGCCGCCTCGGTCAAGCGCATCAGCTCCTATGACCAGCGGGTGCAGGAAACCCTAGGCAAGGTGCGCGCCACCTTCGGCATCGACGGCCTGGAAGAGCGTCTGTGGCAACTGGTCAAGATCGCCTATATGGACCTGCTGCAACACCACTCCCGGCCAGAGCTGGCCGAGACCTTCTACAACTCCGTGTTCTGCCGGCTGTTCGAGCGCAAGTACTACAACAATGACATGATCTTTCTGGAGTCAGTGGCCGATCGACAGGCACTGGCCGAACGTTACCGAGGCTACCTGTCCTTCCACACCCGCGACGGCGGCGTGGATACCTGCATCTGGGAAATCCTCTCGGCCTTCTACTTCAATCTGCCCCACGCCGACCTCTCCAAGGATGTGCACAATATCGCCCGCGCCCTGGAGGCCCGCTCCGAATTCGGTCCGGAGGCCATGGGGGATCTGCGTATCGATGTGCTGGAATTTCCCTTCTTTCGCAACAAGGCGGCCTACCTTATCGGACGGGTGGTGCATGAGGACAACAGCCATCCCTTCATCATCCCCCTGAACAATATCGAGGGCATGGGCCTGGTGGCGGACGCCCTGCTCACCACGGAAGAAGAGGCCGAGGCGGTATTCAGCTTTGCCCGGGCCTACTTTGTCGTGAAAACCCCGGTACCGGCCGCGACCGTCGTCTTCCTGCAGGATCTGATGCCGGACAAGCCGGTGGCCGAACTGTATATGAGCATCGGCTTTCACAAGCAGGCCAAGAACGAGTTTTACCGGGACTTCCTTCGCCACCTGGCCAACAGCACCGACCATTTCTCCATTGCCCCGGGGACTCCCGGCCTGGTCATGGTGGTCTTTACCCTGCCCTCGTATCCCTATGTTTTCAAAGTGATCAAGGACCGTTTTCCGCCCCAGAAGGATGTCACCCATGAACTGATCGAGCGCCGCTACCTGCAGGTGAAGATGCATGACCGGGTAGGCCGGATGGCGGATACCCTGGAATTTTCCGAAGTCGCCTTTCCCCTGGCGCGTTTTTCACCCGAACTGCTGGAGGTCCTGAAAAAGGAAGTGACCTCCCAGATGGAGATCGACGACGGCAACCTGGTCATCAAGCACCTTTACATCGAGAAGCGGATGCTGCCGCTGGACGTCTATCTGGAACAGGCCGACGAAGCCCATACCCGCGCCGCCCTGGAGGAGTGGGGTCTGGCCATCAAGCAGCTCATTGGCGTGAATATTTTTCCCGGGGACCTGCTGTTCAAAAACTTCGGTGTGACCGACAGCGGCAAGGTGGTCTTCTACGATTACGACGAGATCTGCTACCTGACGGAGTGCCACTTCCGCAAGATCCCGCCCTCGCCGTTTCCGGAAGATGAACTCAGCTCGGATACCTGGTATTCAGCCGGACCCAACGAGATCTTTCCGGAGGAATTCCCCACCTTCCTGAGCACCGACCCACGGATACGGCGCATGCTGATGCAGCTGCATCGGGACCTGTTCGACTACCGCTACTGGCAACGCAGGCAGGAGGACGTGAAGAAGGGAATCCACGGCGACGTGTTTCCCTACCCCCAGAGCGTGCGGTTCGACACCAGCCTGCGCCCGGAGGCTCAGGCAGCCAGTTCCCTCTGAGGACGGTTCCCTCCGAGGAAATGCCGGGGCAGCGGAATCAATTTTCCGCGACGCTCAGGGCGGCGCGCAGATAATGAAACATGGACCACAGGGTCAGGGCCGCGGCCACGTAGAGCAGTATCAGACCCAAAGTGAAGATGGGCAGCCCCAGGATGGGCTGGGCATGGAGCAGCAGCAGGATGGCCACCATCTGCGCGGTGGTCTTGAGTTTCCCGATCCAGGACACGGCCACCTTGCCCCGCTGCCCCAACTCGGCCATCCATTCACGCAAGGCGGAAATGGCAATCTCCCGACCAATGATGATGGCGGCGGCCACCGCCAGCAACATCCCGCCCGGATTGTCCACCAACAGCACCAGGGCCGTGGCCACCATCAGTTTGTCCGCCACCGGATCCAGAAAGGCGCCGAAACTGGAGGTCTGCCCCAGACGCCTCGCCAGATAACCGTCCAGCCAGTCGGTGATGGCGGCCAGGGCAAAGATCATGGCACTCACCGGCCCGGACAGGGGATGCGGATAGTAATAGACCACCACGATCAGGGGGATCAGGGCGATGCGCATCCAGGTGAGAAGATTGGGAATTGAAAATGTCATGGATCAGTCGTCATGTAGCGAATCGAAAATCTGCTGCGCCAGCTTGCGACTGATGCCGGGCACCTTGGCGAGCGCTTCCACGTCGGCACGGCACACACCTTGAAGCCCGCCGAAGTGCTTCAGTAACTGCTGGCGTCGCTTGGGACCCATGCCGGGTATCTGCTCCAGCGGTGAGGTACTGCGGGCCCTGGCACGGCGCTGCCGGTGCCCGGTGACGGCAAAGCGGTGGGCCTCGTCCCGAATCTGCTGGATGAGATGCAGCGCCCTGGAACCCGGCGGCAGTATAGACGGCTGGGCCGCATCGCTCAAGATCAGGGTCTCCATCCCCGGACGGCGATCCTCACCCTTGGCCACACCGACCACCATGACGCCACTGACCTGCAGCGTCTCCAACACCTCCAGCGCCTGGCGCACCTGGCCCTTGCCGCCGTCGATGAACAGGACGTCCGGCAACTTCCCCTCGCCAGCCTTGAGACGGGTATAGCGTCGCATCAGGGCCTGACGCATGGCGGCATAGTCGTCTCCCGGCGTGATGTCCTTGATATTGAAACGGCGGTAATCGGACTTGAGCGGCCCCTCTTCGTCAAAGACCACGCAGGAGGCCACGGTCGCCTCGCCCTGGGTGTGGCTGATATCGAAACACTCCATCCGTCTCGGCGGATCGTCCAGGTCCAGGGCATCCTGCAGGGCCTCCAGGCGTTCCCGCATGCCGGCGCGCCCGGCCAGGCGGGTCGCCAGGGTCATCCGGACATTGCGTATCGCCATCTCCAACCAGCGGGCACGATCTCCCCGCACCTGCCAGGCCAGCGTCACCTTCTGCCCGCGACGCAGGGTGAGCATGTCTTCCAGCACGGCCCGATCCTCGGGGGGGTGACTGAGAATGAGCCGGGAGGGGACTTCACGATTCAGGTAATACTGGCCCAGGAACGCCGTCATCAGCGACCCGTCGGCGACGTCATCCGGCACCCGGGGAAACAGGGATCGGTTGCCCAGGTTCAGCCCCCCGCGAATGGAAAAGACCTGCACGCAGACCTCCCCGGCTTCCCGGGCGAGGGCGATGATATCCACGTCGCCGCCGCCTTCCGCATTGACGTACTGACGCTCGGAGAGTTGCCGCAGCCGCGCAATCTGGTCACGGATACGGGCAGCCTGCTCATAATCCAGGGCGGCGGCGGCCCGCTCCATCCCCTGCACCAGGTCCGCGATGATGCGCTCACTCCGTCCTTCGAGAAAATCCACGGCATGCCCCACATCCACCCCATAGGCATCGGCATCGATCAAGCCGACGCAGGGTCCGCTGCAGCGCTGGATCTGATACTGCAGACAGGCACGGGAACGGTTCTGGAAGAAACTGTCCTCGCAGGGACGGATCAGGAACAGCTTCTGCAGCAGCTGGATCGTTTCACGGACCGCGCCACCTGATGGATAGGGACCGAAATAGCGGCCGGCTGCCTTGCGGGCACCCCGATGAAAGGCCAGGCGGGGATAGGGGTGATGGGAAATGAAGATATAGGGGTAGGATTTGTCATCCCGGAACAGGATGTTGTAACGGGGTCGGTGCTCCTTGATCAGATTGTTTTCCAGCAGCAGGGCCTCGGCCTCGCTGCGGGTGACGATCACCTGGACATCCCGAATCTGGGCCACCATGGCAGCGATCCGGGCATTGGCTACCGTGGGACGAAAGTAGCTGGATACCCGCTTCTTCAGGTTCTTGGCCTTGCCCACATAGAGCACCACGCCCTCCTCCCCCACCATCCGGTAAACCCCGGGCTGGGTGGTGAGGTCGGCCAGAAAGCGACGCGGATCAAATGCCTCTGACCGCGGACCTTCGCTGATGATCATGCCCCATCCAGATGTCGCTTCACCTGGACAAAGACCGCCTGGAACATGTCGCGGGTCAGGCGTCCCGTCTGGGTGTTGTAGCGACTGCAGTGATAGGAATCCACCAGCATGAGTCCGTTGCCCAGGGCATGCTCATGACCATGGCCGAACCGGTGAGCCGACTGCCGCAACCCCAGGGCGCGCAGTACCGCATTGTGGGCCACGGTGCCCAGGGCCAGCACCACGCTGCCCGGAGCCAGCAAGGCCAGTTCCCGGGCCAGGTAGTCGTTGCAGGCCCGGACTTCAAGGGTGAGCGGCTTGTTCTCGGGAGGCAGACACTTGACGGCATTGGTGATTCGGCAATCCCTCAGCTTCAACCCGTCATCACGGCTGCTTGACGCCGGTGCACTGGAAAAACCCATCTCAAACAGGGTCTGGTAGAGCAGGATACCGGCGAAATCCCCCGTGAAAGGACGGCCGGAGGCATTGGCACCATGCATCCCCGGGGCCAGACCCACGATCAGCAGCCGGGCCTTGGGATCTCCGAAGGGAGGCACCGGGGCAGCATGATAGCCGGGATGACGGGCACGCACCCCGGCCAGGAAATCCACCAGCCGCGGACAACGGGTACAGGCCGGATCAAAACAGTCCGGAGGGACGGGACACACTGGATTCATCGGATCTGACGCTTGCCGGCCGGGCCGGCACTTACTCGGAGGATGGAAAAGGGGCCATGATACCGCGGTCGCTGGCCATGCGGAAAAGCTCCATGTCCGACGCGCAGCCAAGTTTCTCACGCAAACGCGCCTTGTAGGTACTGACCGTCTTCACGTTCAAATCCAGCGCGGCGGCGATCTCTCCCGGCTTCTTGCCCGCCACCAGCAGCATCAGGATCTGACGTTCCCGATGGGAGAGCCGGGTCATCGGATCCGGTTCCCCGGCATCGGTTTGCGCCAGTTTCCGGGCCACACTGGGGGTGACATGCCGGTCGCCCTGCATGGCAACCCGGATAGCATGAACCAGCTCTTCCTCCCCCGCGCCCTTGCTGAGATAACCGGCCACGCCGCTGTCGAGCATCCAGCCCACATGGGGGCCATCCTCCTCCACCGTCAGGGCAATCACCTTCAGGCCGGGCCGCAGGGCCAGCGCCTTGCGGGTCGCCTCCAGCCCCCCCATGCCGGGCATATTGAGGTCCATCAGGACCACGTCGGGACGCAGACGTGACAGCTGTTCCAGGGCCTCCTCACCGGAGGCGGCCTCGCCGACCACCTTGATGCCGGTACGCTCGGTCTGGGCGTTCAGCAGCCCACGGATGGCACGGCGCACCAGAAGGTGATCGTCCACCAGCAGCACATCCACCAGCAGGGCAGTTCGTCCGGTATTGTCCATGGCCTCCCCTAAGGCACGAATCCCGGTTGAGGAAGACATGACTCACCAGTCCTTGTAGGGATGCCGGACCAGGCTCGTGTTGTAATAGCGGACATCATGGGAGACCTCTTCTCCCACCCAGGACGGCAGGTCGGGAATCTCATCCACATGCCTCAGTTCCACCTCGGCCACCACCAGCCCCGCGTTATCACCCTCGAACACGTCCACCTCCCAGACATGATCGCCGTGGGGCACGTAGTGACGGGTTTTCTCGATCAGCGGCTGGATGCAGAGGGTATCGAGCAACTCCCGGGCATCCCGGGCCGGGATGGCATACTCGAACTCCTGACGCTGGACGCCCAGAGTGGCACTCTTGATGTTGAGATACGCCGTATCATCGGAAACCCGGACCCGGACCGAGCTTCTCTCGTTACCGCAAAGGTAGCCCTGACGATACCGAACGCGCCTGGTGGCTTGGTCTTTCCAGGCGTCGGAAACCACAAGAAATTTTTTTTCGATTTCCTGTCCCATGGCGATCCGTGGACACCCCCGCAGTGGATACGCTCGTCATGCTAACACGATTCGAAAGGCTTTCGGGCACCAGGTACCGCGATGCAGCAATCAGAAATGAAGCAGGGCCGATCCCCAGGTGAAACCGCCACCGAAGGCCTCCATCAGCACCAGATCACCCC
Organism: Ectothiorhodospira sp. PHS-1; assembly: GCF_000225005.1. Lineage (NCBI taxonomy): Bacteria > Pseudomonadati > Pseudomonadota > Gammaproteobacteria > Chromatiales > Ectothiorhodospiraceae > Ectothiorhodospira > Ectothiorhodospira sp. PHS-1. The sequence goes on from NZ_AGBG01000023.1 coordinate 18,458, forward strand.
GCTTGATTCGTCCATCACGCACCGCGGCATCCAGCGCCAGGGGAACGGAGGCGGCAGACGTGTTGCCGTGCTGTTCCACGGTCACGATCACCTTTTCCATGGGCATTTTCAACTTGCGGGCGGTGGCCTGGATGATCCGGATATTGGCCTGATGGGGAATCAGCCAGTCCACCCGGGACTGTTCGATGCCGTTGGCTTCCAGGGTTTCCTCGACAATGCGGCCCAGGGTATTGACCGCCCACTTGAAGACCTCATTGCCCTTCATCTGCAGGTAGGCCTCGCCGGCCACCATGTCGGCATAGCCCTTGCCGACACCCCGGGGCACACTGAGCAGGCTCTCGTAGCGGCCATCGGCGTGCAGATGGGTGGACAGAATGCCGGGTTCTTCGGAGGCCTCCAGAACGACCGCGCCCGCGCCGTCGCCGAACAGGACACAGGTCCCGCGATCGGTCCAGTCCAGAATGCGGGAGATGGTTTCGGCACCGACCACCAGGGCGCAGCGAGCGCTGCCGGCACGAATGAACTGATTGGCCACGCCAAGCGCATAGACGAAGCCGGTGCACACCGCCTGGACGTCAAAGGCGGCACAGCCATTGTAAATCCCCAATCGCTGCTGCAACAGGCAGGCGGTACTGGGAAACACCTGATCCGGGGTCGTGGTGCCGACGATGATCAGGTCGATGTCTTCCGGGCGCCGCCCCGCCATGGCCAGGGCGGCTCGTGCCGCCTGCTCCGCCAGATCGCAGGTGGTTTCATCGGGGCCGACGATGTGGCGCTGCCCGATCCCGGTGCGTTCACGAATCCATTCGTCGGAGGTTTCAACGATCTTTTCCAGATCGCGATTGGTGAGCACCTTTTCCGGAAGATAACTCCCGGTGCCTGTAATCCGGGAGTAGATCACTGTGGGTTCGCCTCTTTGAGCAGTTCTTCCAGCCGCTTGTCGATGCGTTGCGGCACCCGTTTCTGTGCCTCCAGACGGGCGATACGGATGGCATTCTCGAATGCCATGGCATCAGCACCGCCATGACTCTTGATCACCACCCCCTGCAGCCCCAGCAGGCTGGCGCCGTTATAGGCGCGGGGGTCGATGCGCTTGCGGAAGGCCTTCAGTACCGGCATGGCCACCAGCGCTGCCAACTTGCTGTACAGACTGCCGGCGAATTCGTTACGCATGTAATGGGAAACCATGCGGGCCACTCCTTCGCTGGTCTTGAGGGCCACGTTGCCCACAAAGCCGTCGCAGACCACCACATCCACGTCACCGCAGTAGATATCGTTGCCTTCGACGAAACCGATGTAGTTCAGGTGGCTGGCCTCAAGCATCCGCGCTGCTTCCTTGACCTGATCGTTGCCCTTGATCTCTTCCTCGCCGATGTTCAGCAGGCCGACCCGGGGCGAGGCGATATTGTCCACCGCACTGGCCAGCTCGGAACCCATCACCGCAAACTGATAGAGATGGGTGGCGGTGCAGTCCACATTGGCCCCCAGATCCAGCATATGGGTGTGGCCGTTGATGGACGGGATGGCGGTGATGATGGCCGGCCGGTCGATGCCCGGCAGGGTCTTGAGCACGTAGCGCGCCGTGGCCATGAGGGCACCGGTATTGCCCGCGCTGACGCAGGCATCGGCCTGCTGGTGCTTGACCAGGTTGATGGCCACCCGCATGGACGAATCCTTCCTGTTGCGCAGGGCCTGGGAAGGGGGTTCATCCATGCCCACCACCTGGCTGGCATGATGCAGGCGCAGCCGATCGGACGGCGCCTTGCCGCAGGCAGCCAGTTCCTGTCCGACCTGCTCCTTGTCGCCCACCAGGATCAGGTGGATGTCGGAAAACGCTTCCAGGGCCTTGACTGCCGCAGGGACAACCACGTGGGCACCATGATCACCGCCCATGGCATCCAGTGCGATGGTAAAGATTCCACTCATGGGAAAACCTGCTTTGAATCAGCGCGAAAAAGCTTCGCGGACAGTGTCCACGAAGCCCATGGAATACTGCCTGCGGCTCCATCCGGTAGGCGGCACGACGTGGGCAGGATGACACACACGCCGGCCCGATGCGAGCCGCGGCCCCTGTTGGGGCGGGCGGCCGCCGGACCCTGCCGGATCCGGTCGGCGCAGGTCTTACTCTTCGTCCTGCTGTTCCTTGGCCTTGATCACCTGACGGCCACGGTAGAAACCGTCGGCACTGATGTGGTGACGGCGGTGGATCTCACCGGTGGTGGGTTCGGTGGACAGGGTGGGGCCCTTGAGGGCGTCGTGGGAACGACGCATGCCCCGACGGGAAGGGGTGGTGCGACCTTGTGCAACAGCCATGGTGTCATCTCCAATCTATACTGAAAAACATCAATGCCCCACGGGTCCCGACCGGAACCCGGGGGGCATGGGGTGTTTCAACTGTCTGCGCCCTGCCCGCCCTTGAGGCGGCCCAGCACGGCAAACGGGTTGTTCTCTTCTTTTTGCGCGGCCTTCACATCCCGGCCGTTGAACTCGGGCTGAAGCCGGGCCACGCATGCCTGCTCCGGGTGCAGGGGCACCACCGGCAGGCACAGCATCAGTTCGTCTTCCACCAGCGCCGCCAAATCCAGGCGCTCGTCGCCGACCACCAGCACGTCTTCCTCGTCCACGGCGCCGGCGGCCTGGCGATCTTCCTGTACCAGTCGCATCTCGAAACGGCTGTCCACCGGCAAACGCATGGGCTCCAGGCAGCGCTGGCACAGGGGAGCCAGCTCGGCCACCACATGGCCGGTCAGCCGGGGCCTGCCGGAGGGGCCGCGGTCGAAAGTCAGTTCCACCCGGCACAGGCCCCGGGCCGGCTCGCCCATCGCCTCCGCCAGACGAGGCATGGCGGCCATATCCAGCACGCCCTCCAGGACGCGGGACTTGTCCGCCAGGCGGAAGGGATCGACCAGTTCGGGTAGCAGGCTGTCGGACATAAGCGCGCAATTCTAAAGGCGTTCTCGCACCAGTGTCAAAAGCAATCTGCCCCCTTCTGCTTGAAAAGCCCCGCCCGGTTCAAGGATACTGAGGTCTTTGCTTATAACGTGCGGGATGCTTGCGTGATAAATAAGTTACTGATTGCCAACCGCGGCGAGATCGCCGTTCGCATCATCCGTGCCTGCGCGGAAATGGGGATTACCTCGGTGGCGGTCTACACCGACGCCGACCGTCACGGCCTCCATGTCAAGAAGGCCGATGAATCCTACTCCCTCGGCCCCGACTCCCTGGCCGGCTACCTGAACATTCATCGCCTGGTGAACGTGGCCCGCAGTGCCGGCTGTGACGCCATTCATCCCGGCTACGGCTTCTTGTCGGAGAATCCCCAGTTTGCCCAGAACTGCGCCCGGCGCGGCATCCAGTTCGTCGGACCGGACGCGGAGATCATCCGCCGCATGGGCGACAAGGTGGCCGCCCGCGAGGCCATGGTCGCCGCCGGCGTCCCCGTGGTTCCCGGCAGTGACGGCAACCTCCAGGACGTGGAGGAAGCCGCCGCCCTGGCCGAGAAGATCGGTTATCCGGTCATGCTCAAGGCCACCAACGGTGGCGGTGGCCGCGGCATCCGGCGCTGCGACGACGAGACCGCCCTGCGCCGCAACTATGAGCGGGTACGTTCCGAGGCCACCAAGGCCTTCGGCAGCACCGAGATCTTCATGGAGAAGGCCATCATCAATCCGCGCCACATCGAGGTGCAGATCCTGGCCGACCGCCACGGCAACGTGATTCACCTGTTCGAGCGCGACTGCTCCATCCAGCGCCGCCACCAGAAGCTGGTGGAGATCGCCCCCTCTCCCCAGCTCTCCGAGGACCAGCGCCGGGAGGTGGGCGAGCTGGCGGTACGGGCGGCCCGGGCGGTGAACTATGAAAACGCCGGCACGGTGGAGTTCCTCATGGACGCCGACGGTCGCTTCTACTTCATGGAGATGAACACCCGGCTGCAGGTGGAACACCCGGTCACTGAAATGATCACCGGCGTGGATATCGTGCAGGAACAGATCCGCGTGGCCTCGGGACTGCCCCTCACCTACCCCCAGGATCAGATCACCCGGCGCGGATTCGCGGTGGAATTCCGCATCAACGCCGAGGATCCCAAGAACGACTTTCTGCCCAGTTTCGGCCGCATCACCCGCTACTTCGCCCCCGGCGGACCGGGCGTGCGCACCGACGGCGCCATCTATACCGGCTACCACATCCCCCCTCACTATGACTCCATGTGCGCCAAGCTCGTCGTCTGGGCCATGGACTGGGACAGCCTGATCCGCCGCGCCCGCCGCGCCTTGGGCGACATGGGGGTCTACGGGGTGAAAACCACCATCCCCTACCACCTGGAAATCCTCAACAGCGAAGCCTTCCGCCAGGGCAGTTTCGACACCGGTTATGTGGATGCCCATCCGGAACTGACCGATTACTCCGTACGCCGTCCGACCCGCGAACTGGCTGCCGTCATCGCCGCCGCCATCACGGCTCACAAGGGTCTTTAAGACAAAAGGTATTGATAGATGTCCAAGGTAACGATTACTGACCTGACCCTGCGTGACGGCCACCAGAGCCTGATCGCCACCCGCATGCGCACGGAAGACATGCTCCCCATCTGCGAGAAGCTGGACGCGGTGGGGTTCTGGTCCCTGGAAGTCTGGGGCGGCGCCACCTTCGATACCTGCCTGCGGTTTCTGAAGGAAGACCCGTGGGAGCGCCTGCGCAAGCTGCGCGAGGCCCTGCCCAACACCCCTTTGCAGATGCTGCTGCGGGGCCAGAACCTGCTGGGCTATCGCCATTATGCCGATGACGTGGTACGGGATTTCGTCGCCCGCTGCGCCGACAACGGCATGGACGTCTTCCGCATCTTCGATGCCATGAACGACACCCGCAACGTGCGCGTCTCCATCGAGGCGGTGAAAAAGGCGGGCAAGCACGCCCAGGGCGCCATCAGCTACACCACCAGCCCGGTGCATACCCTGGATCAGTTCGTGACCATGGCCCGGGAGATGGTGGAGATGGGCTGCGACAGCATCGCCATCAAGGACATGGCAGGCCTGCTCACCCCCCGGGCCGCCGGCGAACTCACCGCCGCCCTGGTGGACGCGGTGAAGGTGCCCGTGCACCTGCATACCCACGCCACCGCGGGCCTGTCCGAGATGTGCCACCTCAAGGCCATCGAAAACGGCTGCAGCAACATCAATACCGCCATGTCCGCCTTTGCCGGCGGCACCAGCCATGCCCCCACCGAGAGCATGGTGGCGGCACTGCGGGATACCGAGTACGACACCGGCCTGGACCTGAACCTGCTGCAGGAGATCGGCTTCTATTTCCGGGAGATTCGCAAGAAGTACCACCAGTTCGAGAGCGAATACACCGGTGTGGATACCCGGGTACAGACCACCCAGATCCCCGGCGGCATGATCTCCAACCTCATCAGCCAGCTCAAGGCCCAGGGCGCCCTGGATAAGGTGAACGCGGTGATGACCGAGATCCCGCGGGTACGGGAGGATCTGGGCTATCCGCCCCTGGTCACCCCCACCTCCCAGATCGTGGGCACCCAGGCCGTGATGAACGTCCTCACCGAGTCCCGCTACAAGACCATCACCAACGAGGTGAAGCTCTATCTGCAGGGCCGCTACGGCCGTACCCCCGGCCACGTCAACAGCGTGGTCCGGCAAAAGGCCATCGGCCACGCCGACGTCATCGAGTGCCGGCCGGCGGATCTGCTGGAGGACGAAATGGACGCCCTGCGCGGCCAGATCGGCGAACTGGCCCACTCCGAGGAAGACGTCCTCATCTATGCCATGTTCCCCGAGATCGGCCGGGAGTTCCTGGAACAGCGCCGCGACGGCAAGCTGGTCCCCGAACCCCTGGAACCCCTGGGCGGCCAGGGCGAGGACAAGGTGGCCCCGGTGGAATTCAAGGCCACCCTGCATGGGGAGACCTACCATATCAAGCTCACCGGCACCGGCCACAAGCGCGATCACATGCGTCCCTTCTACGTGACCGTGGACGGCATGCCGGAAGAGATCGTCATCGAGACCCTGGACGAGATCCTGGTGGACGGGGACAACGGCGCGCGGCGCGGCGGTCCCCAGGGCAGCGGCCGCCCCCGGGCCACCAAGCCCGGCCATGTCACCACGTCCATGCCGGGCACCATCATTGACGTACTGGTCAAGGAAGGGGATACGGTCAAGCCCGGTGACGGCGTGCTGATCCTGGAGGCCATGAAGATGGAAACCGAGGTCCAGGCCCCAGTGGGTGGCGTGGTCAAGGCCATTCACGTGTCCAAGGGCGACAGCGTCAACCCGGATGATGCCCTGGTGGAAATCGAGGAAGCCTGATGACGCGGGCGGCACGCACCCTGGTTCTGGCTTCTACCTCACCGTTCCGGCGCGCGCTGCTGGAGCGGCTGGGGTTGCCGTTTTCGACTTGCGCCCCGGACGTGGATGAGACCCCCCGGCCGGGGGAGTCTCCCGCGGCCATGGTGGCCCGCCTGGCCCGGGCCAAGGCGGAAGCGGTCCGGGACCGCTTTCCCGGGGCCCTCATCATCGGCTCGGACCAGTGCGCGGAACTCGATGGAAAGATACTGGGCAAACCCGGCAATCATGAACGGGCCGTCGCCCAGTTGAGCGCGGCCTCGGGGCGTAGCGTGGCCTTTCATACCGGATTGTGCCTGCTGGAGGCCGAAAGCGGTGAGAGACAGGAAGCAGTGGAGCCCTTCCGGGTACACTTTCGCACCCTGGGCCGGGAAGAGATCGAGGATTACGTGCGTCGGGAACAGCCCTACGGCTGCGCCGGCAGCTTCAAGTCGGAAGGTCTGGGGATTGCCCTGTTCGAGCGCCTGGAGGGTGACGATCCCACCGCCCTGATCGGGCTGCCCCTGATCCGCCTGTGCCGGATGCTGGCCCGAACCGGGATCCCGGTCTTGAGCCGCCCGGCGGCAGAGTGACCTGGGAATCGCCAGGATCGCCCCCTCTCCGGTCAGTCATTCCCAATTCCGATCAGTCCTAATTCCGGTCAGTCCTAATTCCGGTCAGTCATTCCCGCGAAAGCGGGAATCCAGTCAGCACAGAGCACGGAAATCCTGGGCTCCCGCTTTCGCGGGAGCGACGGGAAGAACCTCAAAATGATATTCGCCGCTGGCAAGTCATGGGGCACAGATACGATAGGGTACAGACGCCGCTACTCATGGGGCACGGAAAATATCACCAGATCCGCGTCACCCTCCGTCACGGGGCGCCCGAGACTGATGACCCCCTCCCCCACCAGCGGTAGCTCCTCACCATTGAGCAGACAGATCTCGTCCATGCCGTGGATGCGGACATAGGTGCCATTGGTGCTTTGATCCACCAACACGAACTTACCCTTGCGGTAGATCACTCGCGCATGATGACGGGAGGCAACGGGCACATTCACCACCAGGTCGCAGTCGGCACTGCGGCCCACCACAAACACCCGTGACCCAGCCTTGAACTCATGCTTCTCCCCATGCACCGAGAAGGCCATGACCGCGTCGAGGTTGTACAGAGCGCGGACCGCCTCCGCACTGATGCGCTGAGTTGGAGAGCCTTCTTCATGCTCGTCATCCGGGATGCCGGAAGAGGTTTTCATCTATGAATCACCCTGAGTCGACAAAGTTATCATCGCGTGACAATACCTTGATTCCCTGAAGGCTTCTGTGATGGCCTGCTGAATTCATCAAGGACCGGAGCGATGGAACCAACCGGGCATGTCGGCATGCCTGCCACGCATGAGTGTAACCCATACCACCCGGATTGACAGATCCGGCGCCGTCGTCGGGATATCCCTACGCGCCCTGGGGTGATTGTGCCGAAGAGCGGATTTCATTAATCTGCCTCTCGCTCGGGCCTTGACCCGAATTTCCAGCCGCAACAGAACACCCGGGAGTTTCCAACATGCAAGCCGAGGCCGGCCTTCGCGCCCGAGTGGGCGCCTTCATCGAATCGGCGCCGATTCAGCGCCTGATCATCACACTGATCCTGATCAATGCCGCGATTCTCGGTCTGGCCACCTCGCCCACGCTCATGGAAAAGGCCGGTCCCTGGCTGATGAATGCCGATCGCGTCATCCTGGGGGTGTTCGTGGTGGAAATCCTGCTCAAGCTCTACGCCCAGGGCCTGAGCTTCTTCCGCCGCCCCTGGAACGTCTTCGACTTCCTGGTGGTGACCATTGCCCTGATCCCCACCACCGGCCCGCTGGCCGTACTGCGTGTGCTGCGTGTGCTGCGCCTGGTATCCATGGTGCCCAAGCTGCGATTCATCGTCGAGGCGCTGCTCAAGGCCATTCCCGGCATCCTGTCCATCTTCGGGCTGCTGATCTTGTTGTTTTACGTGTTTGCGGTGATCGCCACGGGCCTGTTCGGTTATTCCTATCCGGATTGGTTCGGTCATCTGGGTCGCTCCATGTACACCCTGTTCCAGGTGATGACCCTGGAAAGCTGGTCCATGGGCATCTCCCGTCCGGTGATGGAAACCTACCCCTGGGCCTGGGTGTTCTTCGTGCCCTTCATCCTGATCGCCACATTCACCATACTCAACCTGTTCATCGCCATCATCGTGAACACCATGCAGTCCATGCAGGAGGAGCAGCAGAAATTCGAGCATGACACCATCGAAGAGGTGGTGCATGCGGAAAACGCCCAGCTCCACGAGGACCTCAAGGCGCTGCGCCAGGAAATCTCGGCCCTGCGCCAGGAAATCTCGCAACTGCGCGGCAAGGACTAGGCCGCGCCATCGGCAATCCGGCCCGTCCCACGGGACGGGCCCGGCAGGAGGCGACCAGTGAGCGAAGAACCGACGTCCACGGACAATCCGAAGCCCTATACCGGTCCCGAACGACGCAAGGGAGAGCGGCGCAAGCTGCCCGATCGCAGGGAAATGATCCGTTTCGAGCTAGAAAAGGAACCTCGAAGGTCCGGCAAGGATCGGCGCAAGAGCCGACAGGACCTGTGGGCAAGACGGGATTTCTAGCTCAGGCGGCGCATCCCCTCCCGGGGCGGCCGTCCATGGCGTCAAGACGCCCCCGGTCTTCGCGGTAGGGGGCGGTACTGCCGCAGACCCCCGCCGTCTGCCGCAGTACTTCCCGCACCCAGGCTGGCAGCGCGGGATTGACACGATAGAAGATCCACTGCCCCCGGCGCTGGTCAGCCACCAGCCCGCTCTCCCGCAGCAAGGCCAGATGCCGCGACATCTTCGGCTGCGGCACACCAATGGCATGGGTAAGTTCGCACACACACAGGGCATCCTCCTCGACGAGGAGGACCAGGCACCGCAGGCGGGTGGAATCGGACAGGGCCTTGAACACGGATTCCGGCGAGATCGTCATGGGGTGACTATAGGCCAAGGGCAAACCGTGGAACAAGCCGCCCCGTCGATCACCGTCCAGGAAAGATCACTCCCGCCCGTCCCGGCCGTAAACCACCACGTAGGCCCCGTAGAGAAACAGCACGCCGCCCGCCACAATGACAGGCATGGATCCCAGCAGGAAACCCACATGGCCCAGGGCATATCCGATCACGAACCACCACATGTGCGACTCCTCGATTCCGTCACTCCCGCGAAAGCGGGAGTCCGGGTTGTCATCAGCATATAGTTCACCCCCAGATAGCCGGTGAGATACATGCCGCGGTTGAAGGGATTGACCCTGACGCCGGTCCGCTCCAGCACCTGCAGACCGTCCGGCGCCAGCAGCGCCTCCAGTTCAGCGGGTTTTGGAAAGCGTCGCCACTGATGGGTACCCCGGGGCAGCCAGCGCAGGATGTATTCCGCCCCCAGGATGGCCACGATGAACGACACCGGGTTGCGGTTGATGGTGGCGATGAAGCTATACCCTCCCGGCCTGACCAGTTGGTTGCAGGCGGCCATGAAGCCCGGCAGATCCGCCACATGCTCAACCACTTCCATGTTCAGCACCACATCGTACTGTTCTTTGCGGGCGGCCAGGGTCTCCACCGGCACCGCCTCGTACTGGATGTCCAGCCCGGAACGCGCGGCATGCAAGCGGGCCACCGCAATGTTCCTTTCGGTCACGTCCACCCCCTCGACCCGGGCACCCAGACGGGCCATGGACTCGCTGAGGATGCCGCCGCCACAGCCGATGTCCAGCAGGCGCAGACCCGTCAGGGGACGAGGCGCAGACGGATCGCGGCCGAGATGGGCGCAAAGCCGCTGGCAAATGTAGTCGGTGCGCAAGCGATTGAGGGTGTGCAGGGGCCAGAAGGGGCCGCTTTCATCCCACCAGCGATCCGCCAGGGCGGTATAACGGGCCACCTCATCCGGGTCGATGGAAGACGGCTTGGGGGCTTCGGACAGGTTCACGTTCGCTCCGGTCTGTGGATCCATGGTGATTCTATTCCTGTTCGGCCGTTGCAAGAGGCGATCGGTTCCCGCCGTTCATCGGTCCCGGAGGCGCCAGCCGGCGCAACACCTCGGCCACCACGGCGGAATCCTCCTCTCCATACCCCAGTCCCACGGCGGCGCTGATCCACTGGGCGGACAGGGCGGTGCCCGGCAGGGGCAGGCCCAGATCCGCCGCCGCCCGCAGGACGATGGCCATGTCCTTGTTATGCAAACGGGCCTTGAAGCCCGGGGGATACTCCCGCCGGATCATGCGCTCCCCGTGCACCTCCAGCACCCGGGAATAGGCCAAACCGCCCATGAGGGCCTCGCGCATGGCCGCCGGATCCACCCCGGCCGCCTCCGCCAGACTGATGGCTTCCGACACCGCCACCATGGTCTGGGCAACGATGAGCTGATTACAGGCCTTGGTGAACTGACCGGCCCCGGAGCCCCCCACATGGGTGATGGTCCGGCCCACCACCTCCAGCAGCGGCCGCACCCGCTCCAGGATGGCGGTCTCGCCGCCCACCATGATGGTCAGGGTACCGTCAACGGCGCCGCGCTCGCCGCCGGACACCGGGGCATCCAGCAGATGGATCCCCCGCTCCGCCAAGGTGTCCGCCAGCCGCCGGGTGACGGTGGGCGAGATGGTGCTGTGGTCCACCACGATCATCCCCGGCCTGGCGCCCTCGGCCACGCCGCCAGGCCCCAGCAGAACCTGCTCCACATCGGGTGTATCGGACACATTGGTGAAGACCACGTCCACCTGCCGGGCCAGATCCGCGGGACTGTCGGCCCAATGGGCGCCCTGCCCCAGCAGGGTGGTCACGGTCTCCGGGCGACGGGCCCAGACGGTGACGTCATGCCCCGCCGCCAGCCAGTGTCCCGCCATGGGGCGCCCCATGATGCCAAGACCGATACAGCCGATTTTCAGCGTCATTGAAAAAACTCCCTCCGCGTCATTGAAAAAACCGTTTCAGAACATCCCTGAATATTCCCTCGGGGTTTGCTGTCTGACGACATCCCCCCCTTCACCGGGACGGGACCGACAAAAATGCCTGCCGATAGGTTAGCCTGTCCACCGCCCCAAGACCCGGAAGGATTGCCTTGCCCCACATGGACCCGCTCGATCTCCCCTCGATCCCCGTCCCCATTGCCCAGGCCCAAGGACTGGTCAAGCGCTATGATGGCCGTCTCGTGGTCGATCATATCGACCTTACGGTCCAGCCGGGTGAGTGCTTCGGCCTGCTGGGCCCCAACGGGGCCGGCAAGACCACCACCCTGCGCATGCTGCTGGGATTGACCCCGCCCGACGAAGGAACCCTGTCCGTGCTGGGTGAACCCATCCCGGAGCGGGCCCGGGAGGCCCGTCGGCGACTGGGGATCGTGCCCCAGTTCGACACCCTGGACCCGGACTTCACCGTACGGGAAAACCTCCACACCTACGCCGACTATTTCGGCCTCAAGGGACGGGCACGCCGTGAGCGGGTGGAGGATCTGCTCCGCTTCGCCAGCCTGGAATCCCGTCGGGATGCCCCCATCAGTGCCCTGTCCGGCGGCATGAAACGTCGACTGACCCTGGCTCGCGCCCTCATCAACCAGCCCGAACTGGTGGTGCTGGACGAACCCACCACCGGCCTGGACCCCCAGGCCCGGCATCATATCTGGCAATGCCTGCGCGGCCTGCTCAAGACCGGCACCGCCCTGATCCTCACCACCCACTACATGGAAGAGGCGGAGCGGCTGTGCGATCGCCTGGCCATCATCGATCGGGGCCGCGTGGTGGCCCGGGGCTCACCCCAGTCCCTGATCCATACCCATATCGAACGCCATGTCCTGGAACTCAACGGACCGGCCGCCATGGACTGGCTGACGCATCAGGCGGGAGAACTTCAGGCCCGGGTCCGGCAAATCGGCGACCTGGCCCTGATCTACACCGATCAGGCCGGCCCCCTGATCGCGCGCCTGGAACAGGCCGGTATCCGATACCTGCATCGTCCCGCCAATCTGGAGGATGTCTTCATGAAGCTCACCGGTCACGAACTGAGAGACTGACATGTCCGCTTTCCCCCTACCCAGGCTCAGCCTGCGATTCATTCCGGTGTGGCGCCGCAACCTGCGGGTCTGGCGCAAGATCATGGTGCCTTCCGTCATGGGCAACTTCGGCGAGCCGGTACTTTACCTACTGGCCTTCGGGTATGGCTTCGGCCGCCTGGTGGGAGATCTGGGGGAGTTACCCTACATGGTGTTCCTGGCCTCGGGCATCGTCTGCTCCAGCGCCATGTACACCGCCAGCTTCGAGGGCATGTACTCCGCCTATACCCGGATGTCGGAACAGAAGACCTGGGACGGCATGCTGGGCGCCCCCCTCAACCTGGACGACATCGTGCTGGGCGAGATCATCTGGGCCGCCACCAAGGCACTGTTCAGTGCCGGCGCCATCCTGCTGGTGGCCGCCGTGCTGGGCCTGATCAGCGATCTGCGCGCCCTGCTGGCCCTGCCGGTCATCCTGCTGGCGGGCTTTTGCTTCGGTGCCTGCGCCATGGTCGTCACCGCCGTCTCCCGCAGCTATGACTTCTTCCTCTACTACTTCACCCTGGCGGTCACCCCCATGCTGCTGCTTTCCGGAGTATTCTTCCCCCTGGAACAGCTCCCGCCCACCGTGGTGGCCATGGCCTGGGCCCTGCCCCTGGTGCATGTGGTCGAGATCGTCCGTCCCCTGATGACCGGGGCCTGGCCATCCCAGGTGCCGCTGCACCTGTCGGTGATTCTGATCTATGGTCTGGTGGGGCTGACCGTGGCCACGGCGTTGCTGCGGCGACGGCTGATGCGCTGATACCGACTTGCCAATGACCGGGGCTTGCCCTACTGTGCAAAGATATACCTTCGCCCATTGATCGAGAGCCTGTCATGGAAAAGCTCACCCCCCGCCAGACGGAAATCCTCGATTTCATCCGCGACTGTCTGCAATCCAACGGCCTGCCTCCCACCCGGGAGGAGATCATGCGGGCCTTCGGCTTTCGCTCCCCCAACGCCGCCGAGTGCCACCTGCGCACCCTGGCCCGCAAGGGGGCCATTGAGATCCTGGCCGGCACCTCCCGGGGCATCCGCCTGCTGGGGGGGACGGGACTGCCCCTGGTGGGCCGGGTGGCCGCCGGGGCGCCCATCCTGGCCCAGGCCCATATCGAGGATCATTACCAGCTGGACCCACGCCTGTTCCGGCCCCGACCGGACTACCTGCTACGGGTCCAGGGTGACAGCATGCGCCTGGCCGGCATCCTGGACGGAGACCTGCTGGCGGTCCATCGCACCCACGAGATCCGCAACGGCCAGATCGTGGTGGCCCGTCTGGAGGACGAAGTCACCGTGAAACGCTTTGAACGGCAGGGCCACCGGGTTCGGCTGAAGCCGGAAAACCCCGACTACCGGCCCATCGAAGTGGACCTTCGCAGCCAGTCCCTGGACATCGAGGGCATCGGCGTCGGGGTCATCCGCGGCGGTTCATAGTGAGGTCTCGGGGGCTGCCCGTGCCCATAGCCAGTCACGCACCGCCGCCGCTACCGCCGCCGGACATTCCTCCTGGGGTACGTGGCCGCACTCGGGCAGCAGGATCTGGTCCGCCGCCGGCAATGCCAGGGCGGCGCGGATGGAGTCCTCCGGCGACACCACCCGATCCTGCTCACCGATGATCACCAACGCCGGCTGACGGATGTCGGCCAGATGGGCACTGACATCCACCGGACTGGACATGGCCCGCACGAACAGTTCACCCCAGGCCAGATCCCAGTGCCGCACCTGGGTATGCAGGGTGGTCAGTGCCCGGCGCTCGTCGGTGATGCGCTCCGGGTCATGGTAGGACAGATCCAGCAGCGCGCCGCTGCTGCCCAGTCGGCGGGCCAGCCACAGGTTCAGACGCCGCAACTGAGGCCATTCCGCCACCGACTCGGGGAAGCTGGGCCGATTCACATAGACCCAGGGATTGACCAGCACCAGTCCGCTCACCCGCTCGGGCCGGCTCAGGGCCGCCTCCATCGCCAGGGTGGCGCCGGAGGAATTCCCCACCAGTACTGCCTGCTCCACCCCCTTGGCGTCCAGAAAGGCGAACAGGTGTTCCAGGGCCGCGGCCTTGGTAAAGGGGTTGCTGCCGGACCATTCCCCCCGCACCGGCTTGGCGCTCAGGCCGTAGGGCACCTGATCGTAGGCCAGCACCCTGCCCGCCCCGTCCAGGTCGTCCATCATCCCGTTCCAGGTGAAGGCGTTGAAGGTGAAGCCGTGCAGCAGCACCAGAACGGGGCCCTCGGCGGCCTCCTGTTCCCGCTCCAGGTAGTGAATCATCAGGCCGTCCGTGCCGTCATGGGGGATGGTCAGGAAACGACTCTCCGGCAGGGCCACGTCCGTCGCCGAAGACAGATCGGGCAGTGGCCGGGGGGAAATCAGAAACGGCCCCAAAAGCCCCGCCACGAGTGCCAGGGACAACAGACCGCCCAACAGGATCAACAACCATCGCAACATGCCGGTTTCCATTTCATCAAGGGATATTCCGATGATTGTATGCGGGATATTCCAAAACCGTCATTCCCAAGCACATGACCATGGCACTGATTTCCTCGCGCCCAGGTTGGCGTCCCGGGGACATGGCCTTATAGTGTGCCCGCGATGAATACCCATATTTCCGACAGGGCGAGCCCAGCCCCCCATGACCGCTTCACCGACCGTCTCGTGGCCGAAGCCGTGCGCCTGCACGAGGATCAGGCCGGTCGCGTGATCGACGAGCCCCATGCCTGGCAGGCCGGGCGTGACGCCGGCGGCGATCTGGAGCATCGGGTGCTGGTTCGCGCGCGAGCCACTCGCCTGGGTGCCCAGGTGAGGGATGCCCTTGGCGGCGCCCGCACCCTGGCGGGCTGGATCCTGATCCTGATCCTGCTGCTCACCGGGCTGAGCGGCATGGCGGCCGCCGGCGCGGCGCTGGCGGCCCCCCTGGTGGCGGGCAGCTCCCAGATCAACATCCTGTGGGCCCTGGGCAGTCTGCTGGGCGTACAGCTGCTGATGCTGCTGCTGTGGGCGCTGTTCATGCTCGTTCGCCCCCGTGGCGGCGGGGGGCTGCTGGGCCAGGGCGTACTGGGTTTGGCTGGGGGACTGGCGCGGCGTCTGGTCCGGGGCCAGGCCCCGGTACTGGCCATCCGCGCCCTGCTGCAACTCATGAGCCGCAATGGCCTCGGACGCTGGTCCGCCGGCACCCTCACCCACCTGATCTGGGCGGCCTTCACCGCCGGGGCCCTGCTCATGTGCCTGTGGGCACTGAGTGTGCGCCAGTATGATTTCGTCTGGGGGACCACCCTGCTGGCGGAGGATCATTTCGTCGGCCTGATCACCGCCCTGGGCCTGTTACCCGGCTGGCTGGGACTGCCCATGCCCGATGAAGCCCTGATCCGGGCCAGCCGACTGGGCGTGACCGAAGACGCCCTGGGGCGGGTGCAGTGGTCAAGCTGGCTACTGGGCAGCCTGCTGTTCTACGGCTTGCTACCCAGACTGGGACTGGGTCTGTGGTGCGCCCTGATGGCGCGACGGGCCCGGCGGCGGCTGCGGCTGGATCTGACCGGTCCTGGTTATGCCCGCCTGGCCCCCCGACTGCTGCCCAACTCCCAGCGTCTGGGGGTCGTGGACCCGCCACCGCTGACCCTGATCCATCCCCCCGAGCCGCCCCGTCACCGCGAACGCCACGGGGGCGCTACCCTGGCCTTGCTGGGATATGAGCTGGAACAGGCCGACGACCACTGGATCCAACATCACAAGCGGCCGGCATGGATCCCCCTTGGCCAGGTGGACGACCGGCATACAAGGCGGGATGTCCTGGCCGCGGCGCAGAGCCTGCAACCGCCCCCCGCCGTGGTGGTGGCCGTCTGCTCCCTGGCCCGGACCCCGGATCGCAGTACCGAGGCTTTTCTCACCGAACTGCGCGCCCGGACCCGTGCCCCCGTCTGGCTCCTGCTGGACCAGCAGGACATGGCGCAAACCCGCGGCATCGACCCGCGGGCCCGTCGCACGGCCTGGGAACAACTGGCGGAGCGGGCCGGCGTGGACCAACTCCTGCCGGAGCGGTCGACGGATGCCGACCGGCCGGCGGCGGAGATTCTGGAAGCCGCCTTTGCCGCATCAGAGGATGCCAAACCATGACCTCGATCCTGCAGGTGGCCGTGGTCGGCCATACCAATACCGGCAAGACCTCGCTGCTTCGCACCCTGTCGCGGGATACGGAATTCGGCGAAGTCTGCGATGCCCCCGCCACCACCCGACACGTGGAAGGCACCCAGCTGCTGGTGGACGGAGAGCCCCTCGTGGCCCTGTACGACACCCCGGGCCTGGAAGATGCCTCCGGCATTCTGGACTGGCTGGATGAGGCCGGCGGCGGCCGTCAGACGGGTGCGAATGACCTGGAACGCTTTCTGGCGTCACCGGATGCCGCCGGTCGGTTCGACCAGGAAACCAAGGTGCTGCGCCAGTTGCGGGCCTCCCAGGTGGGCCTCTACGTCATCGATGCCAGGGAGCCGGTGCTGGGGAAATACCGGGACGAACTGACCGTGCTGGGCCTGTGCGCCCGGCCTCTGCTGCCGGTGCTGAATTTCGTCGCCGGCCCCCACAACCGGGCCGAGGAATGGCGGGATGCCCTGGCACGGCTGGGCCTGCATGCCGTGATCACCTTCGACTCCGTGGTCTACGACCTGCAGGGTGAACTGCGTCTGTACGAAAAGCTGCGCAGCCTGCTGGACCCCTGGCGGATTCCCCTGGAACGGCTGATGCAGGCCCGGGAACGGGAGGCCCGCTGGCTCCGGCAGGCGGCGGCGGAAACCGTGGCCGACATGCTCATCGACGTGGCCGCTTGCGTGATGGTGGTGGAGGGCGGGGGCCGGCAGGATACCGAAAAGGCCATGGAGGCCCTGCAGGGTCGGGTCCGGGAGCGGGAGCAGGCCTGCGTGGATGCCCTGCTGAACCTGTTCCGGTTTCGCCCCAGCGATTACCTGGGTGAACGTCTGCCCCTGGAAGATGGGCAATGGGGGCTGGACCTGTTCACCCCCGAGGCATTGCGTCACTACGGACTGCGCACCGGTGAGGGCGCCGCCGTCGGCGGTGCCATGGGGATGGCGGTGGATGTCATGGCCCTGGGCACCACCCTGGGCGCCGGGACGGCGGCCGGCGCGGCGGCCGGGGCCCTGCTGGGAAATACCCTGGATCTGGGGCGCCGGCTCATGCACCGGATGCGTGGCCACCGGGAACTGCGGGTGAACAACAACACCCTGAGACTGCTGGCCCTGCGCCAGAGTCAGTTGGTGGAGGCTCTGATCCACCGGGGACACGGCGCCGACCAGGCGCTGAAGCTGGATACCCCGGCGGAGGAGACCTGGCGCAAGGGTTCATTGCCCAAACCGGTGCAGAAGGCGCGGCTGCACCCGGAATGGTCAAGACTGAACGACCATGCGCCCGGCACCGAATCTCGCGCCCGTGCTCAGACCCTGGATGTCCTCACCCGGGTCCTGTCCGGAGATGCCGATACCCCTGCCTGACCCAGGCCGGTGGTTCGCGGCCGAGGGCTGCCTCCACGGGCGTCGGGGGACACGACCTCCCCCCTGCCCGAAGGGGCGGCAGAGGGGTGGGGCACAATCGGGTCCAGTCAAATGCGATAACCGCCGACCCTGACCTGAAGATCGGCGGCGAGACGGGCCAGCTCATCGCTGGCCGAGGCAATCTGGGCGGCGCCCCGGGAGGTCTGATCCACCGAATGGCTGATGTTGGAGACGTTGCGATTGATCTCCTCGGCCACCGCCGACTGCTCCTCCGCGGCACTGGCAATCTGGGCATTCATGTCGTTGATGCCGGCAATGGCCTGATTGATCGTTTCCAGGGACTGGCCTGCCCTGGCAGCCTGGCTCACGCTCTCCCGGGCCTTGCCGCGGCCCTGCTCCATCACCTTGACCGCACCGCTGGTGCCGCTCTGGAGCCGCTCGATCATGGCCTGGATCTCCTTGGTGGATGACTGGGTACGGCTGGCCAGGGTGCGTACCTCGTCGGCCACCACGGCAAATCCCCGTCCCTGTTCACCGGCCCGGGCCGCCTCAATGGCTGCGTTCAGCGCCAGCAGATTGGTCTGCTCCGCAATCCCCCGGATCACGTCCAGCACCTTGCCGATTTCCTCGCTGTCGGTGGACAGGCGCCCGATCACCTCGGCGGCATTTTCCACCTCGCCCGCCAGGGCCTCGATGGAAGTAATGGTCTGCTTCACCACCTGGCTACCGGCATGCGTCTCATGCTGGGTCTCCTGAGCCGCCTGAGCCGCCTCGCTGGCATTCCTGGCCACCTCCTGCACCGTGGCGGTCATCTCATTCATGGCGGTGGCCACCTGATCCGTCTCCGAATGCTGGTGACGAACCTGCTCGCGGGTTTCTTCCGACGTGGTGGAAAGCTGTTCCGAGGCGGATGCCAGCTGGGAGGTCGCCACGGACACCTGACGCACCAGCTCGTGAATGCGTTCGGCAAAGGCATTGAAGGCCAATGCCAGGTCGGCCAGCTCGTTCCTGCCGGTCACCTTGAGCCGCCGGGTCAGATCCCCTTCGCCATCGGCAATGTCCCGAAGGGTGGCACCGACGTACCGGATCGGATTGACGATGGATCGGGCAAACAGCACCGCGCCCACCATGCCCAGGGCAATCACGATCACCAGGGTCAAGACCATCCGCAGCAGCAGACTGGACATACCCTCGGCCACGATGCCATCGGCCTGGGCGCGGGGAATGCCCAGGCCCATGATCCCGATGACTTCGTTACGCTGGTTAAAGATGGGTTCATAGGCGGTCAGGTAGGGGTTGCCGAGAATGACCGATTCCCCCACGTAGCGCTGCCCCCTGGCCACCGTCTGGTGCGCGGCAGTATCGCGTCCCAGGGGCGTTCCCACGGCCCGGCGCCCGTCGGCACCGATCACACTGGTGGACACCCGGATGAATTCATTGCGATCGGCGGCAAAAAAGGTGAATACCAGCCCGAGATCACGGCTGACGGCATCGGCCATATCATGGCGCCCTTCCAGGGTCACGCCCCTGGCGTCCACCAGTCGGCCATCCTGCAACCTCAATTCGCCGTAATACTGCTGCAGGTAGACCCGAGCGGCCTTGAGATCGCCATCCGCCTTGACGAGCAGGCTGTGCTCCACCAGGCTGCGGGCGGTGCCGGCCGCGGACTGATAGGACACCGCGGCCAGCAGGCAGCCCACGGCGGTCAGGCCGACGATGGCCAGCAGGATCAGTCTTGCGCGGATGGTGATGTTATCCAGCATCGGATGTCCTCGGATGTCATTGGAGTCAGGTGATTCAAGTCGGGAGACGGACGGGCAGGATCACTGGCGGCACGAAAACACGACCGGACAGGGCACCTGATGGCTCTGTCAGTGTTATCGGCCGGCGAGGAGATTTTCTTGAATCCCGTTGCGGCCGAAGCCGCTCACATCGAGAAGCTGCATCATGGCCGCCGCCTTGTCCAGGGTTTCCTGATATTCGTGCGCCATCCGCGAACCGGTGGTGATCCCTCCCCCGGCCCAGAACCTGAGCCTGCCATGGCTGTGTACCAGGGTGCGGATGGCGATGTTGGTATCCATGGCGCCGTCAAAGCCCAGATAGCCGATAGCGCCGCAGTAAATGCCCCGGCGGTGCGGCTCCAGCAGCTCGATGATCTCCATCGCCCGCAACTTGGGCGCTCCGGTGATGGAACCGCCCGGGAAACAGCCCCGCAGCAGATCGACGGCATCCCGTCCCGGCGCCGGCCGACCGGTCACGGTACTGACCAGGTGATGCACCGTGGCATAGCTTTCCAACGCGAACAGTTCCGGCACCGCCACGCTGCCGACGGCGCAGGTCTTGCCCAGATCGTTGCGCAACAGATCCACAATCATCACGTTCTCCGCCCGGTCCTTGTCGCTGTTCGCCAGGGCTTGTCGCAATCGGGCATCCTCTTCCGGCGTCCTTCCCCGGGGCCGGGTGCCCTTGATGGGACAGGTGGTGGCCGTGCCGTCCCGAAGGTGCAGGAAACGCTCCGGAGAATTGCTCAGGACGGCCACTTCGGGAAACCGGAGAAAGGCCCCGTAAGGGGCCGGGCTGAGTTCGCGCAAGCGCCGGTAAGCCCCCCAGGCATCTCCCTGGGCCGGGGCCTCGAACCGCTGGGCCAGATTGACCTGATAGCAGTCACCTTCACGGATGAACGCCTGCACCCGGTCAAAGCGTTGATGGTACGCATCGGGGGAGAGGTTGGCGCGCAGCGGCCCGCCCAGGACAAAACCGCCCGGGGGAGCCGACGGCGCCGGATGGCTGAACCGCCGCACCAGGGACTCCCAGCGCTCGGCGGTGCGCGGATCCCGGCCCTGCCCCACCAGCACGCAGGTTCGCAGGTCATGGTCCACCACCACCGCCCAGTCATGGATGCCGAGCATCATCTGTGGTAGGGATTCATGATCCCGGGCCAGGCTGGGCAAGCGTTCCAGGCGCCGTGCCAGATCATAGCCGAAGTAACCGACCGCCCCGCCGGCAAACGGCAGTCCGGCCACCGGGCGGATGGGCTCACCCAGGCGCGCGCGCAGGACCTCGAAGGGATCGGCCCCGGTTGTCTCCAGCAGTTCGCCTTCCCGATTCCGCACCCGTGTCAGATCCCCCTCCGTCATCAGGGTGAGGGCGGGGTCGGCGGTGATAATGTCGAAGCGCCCCCTGGTCTGGCCATGACGGGCGCTGTCCAGAAAGACGGCCCAGGGTTCCTCGCGCAACGCCTCGAACAGGCGGGCGGAATCCTCGGGATAGGGCAAGGGTGCCAAGGACACGGGGCACATTGGAAAGTGAATCCATGGGAAGATAGTAGGAGATCCGCATTCTACCGAACCCGATGACCGGATTGCGGTCCCTTGGATGCATTGCCCACGTTTCAGGACAATCAACGCCACCGATGAACAAAAAACGCCTGCTTACCGTGGCCGCCACGGCCGCCCTCGTGTTGCTCATCCTGCTCCTGTTCCGGCTGGGCGGCGAAGAGGATGCCTCCCAGGCCCCCGCCTCCCAGCGTGGTTCCACGACCGTACCCGTGGCCGTGGCGCCGATCACCCGCGGCGACATCACCGAACGGGTGGTCTTCACCGGCTCTCTGGTGGCCGCCCACCGGGTGGAGGTGGCCACCCGGATTGCCGGGCGCCTGGAACATCTGCACGTGGATATCGGCGATGCCGTGGCGCCCGGCACCCTGCTGGCGGAGCTGGATGACGACGAGGTGGTGCAAAACCTGGAGCAGGCCCGGGCCGAACTGGCCGTGGCCCGGGCCAGTCTGGGAGAGTCCCAGGCCGCCCTGGCCGCCGCCCGGCGCACCCTGACCCGCACTCAGGAATTGCGGGCACAGCGCATCGCCTCCCAGTCCGAACTGGAAGCGGCACAGACCGAACTGGAGGCCCAGCAGGCTCGGGTGGCCCTGGCCCGTTCCCAGATCGACCAGCGTCAGGCCGCCGTGCGCAACGCGGAAATCCGACAGGCCTTTACGCGCATCCACGCCGATGCCAAGGCGGAAGACACCCAGTGGCTGGTGGCGGACCGTTTCGTGGATCGGGGCAGTATCCTGCAGGCCAACACCCCCATCCTGGCCCTGGTGGATCTCACCCCCCTGCGGGCCCGGGTGTTCGTCACCGAGCGGGACTATGCCCGCCTGGCACCGGGTCAGCCGGTGACCCTGACCACCATTGCCTACCCGGGAGAGACATTCACGGGTTGGGTGGAACGGCTGTCGCCGGAATTTCGCGAAGCCTCCCGCCAGGCACGGGTGGAGATCCATGTCCCCAATGAGGATCAACGCCTGCGGCCCGGCATGTTCGTGGAGGCCCGGATCACCACCCGCGCCCTGTCCGATGTCACCCTGGTCCCCGTGGATGCCCTGGTGGAACGACAGGGCAGATCCGGCCTGTTCCTGATCGAGGCCACGGATGCGGGACCCACGGCTCGGTTTGTCCCGGTGGACACCGGCATCGAGGAGCGGGATCGGGTCCAGATCATCAGCCCGGCCCTGGAAGGCCGGGTGGTCACCCTGGGTCATCACCTGATCAGCGACGGGACACGCCTGCGACCGGTGGAGCGGGATGCGCCGGATCAGGCCCAGGCCGGGAGCACCGAGCCATGAACCCGGCCGTCTTCACCGTTCCGCGTCCCATCTTCACGGCCATGGTGACGGCCATCGTGGTCACCCTGGGGCTGATGTCCCTGTTCCGCCTGCCCATCGACCTGATGCCGGACATTACCTTTCCCACCGTCTCGATCATGACCAGCTATGAAAATGCCGGTCCCGACGAGATCGAGCAGCTCATCACCCGACCGGTGGAGGAAGCCGTCTCGGCGGTCCCCGGGGTGGAGGAAGTCACGTCCACCTCATCGGAAGGCTCCAGCAGCGTGCGGGTCTCCTTTGGCTGGGGGACCAACCTGGACGCCGCCACCAACGAGGTACGGGATCGTCTCGACCGCATCATCAACGCCCTGCCCGAAGAAGCCGGACGCCCTCTGGTCCGGCGCTTTGACAGCGCCGCCTTCCCGATCCTGCTGATCGGCGTGGGCGGCAACCTGGACCCCATCGACCTGCGCCGGCTGATCGACGACCGCATCCGTCCCCGCCTTGAGCGGGTGCCCGGCGTGGCGGCGGTGGATGTCTGGGGAGGCCTGGAGCGGGAAATCCGGGTGGAAGTGGACCCGGACCGTCTCCAGGCCCTGAGCCTGGGCCTGGACGAGATCCGTCAGGCCCTGCGGGATGCCAACGTCATCCACCCCGCCGGCGAAATCGTGCGGGGCCGCATGGACCTGCGCCTGCGCACCCCCGGCGAGTTTGAAAACCTGGATCAGATCCGTGCCACCGTGGTGGCGGTGCGCGACGGCATCCCCATCCATCTGCACCAGGTGGCCGATGTGCGCGACACCCACCAGCGCATCACCCGCATCATCCGCATCAATGACGCCCCCGGCGTGCGTCTGGCCATCCAGAAACAGTCGGATGCGAACACGGTGCAGGTCTCCCGGGCGGTGCAGGAAGAAATCCTGCGCCTGGACCGGGATTTTCCCCAGCTCAACATCGCCACCGCCATCGACACCGCCGGACACATCGAGCGCTCCATCCAGAATGTGGGGCGCTCCATCCTCTACGGCGGCAGTCTGGCGGTGCTGGTGCTGCTGTTTTTCCTGCGCCACCTGCGTTTCACCCTGGTGGCCGCCACCGCCATTCCGGTGTCGGTCATCGCCACCTTCGGGCTGATCTATTTCGGCGGTTTCACCCTCAACCTGATGACCCTGGGCGGCCTGGCCCTGGGCGTGGGTCTGATGGTGGACAACGCCATCGTGGTGATCGAGAACATCGCCCGCCGCAGCAAGGAGGAAGGCCTGAGCGCGGTGGAAGCCGCCACCCGGGGCACCGGTGACGTGGCCGCCGCCATCACCGCCAGCACCCTCACCACCCTGGCCATCTTCCTGCCCATGTTCTTTGCCCAGGAGCTGGCCGGCATCCTGTTCAAGCAGCTGGCCCTGGTGGTGGCCTTCAGCCTGTTCTGCTCCCTGCTGGTGGCCCTGACCCTGGTGCCCATGCTGATGGGGCGAGAAGCCACGGTGAAGACCCGTATCACCCCCGGCGGCATCCATCGACTGGGAACCGCGGCCGGCGGCCTGGTAGGTGGGCTGGAGCGCGGCTACCTGGCCCTGCTGGACCGGGCACTCGACCATCGCTGGGTGGTCGTCGTGCTGACCCTCACACTCTTCGTTGGCGCCATGGCCCTGATCCCCCGCTTGGGCACCGAGTTCATGCCCGCCACGGATGAAGGCCAGTTGCGAGTGAGCATCGAGATGGAGCCGGGTACCCGCATTGAGGTCCTGGATGATGCCGTCCGCCGGATCGAAGCCATCATTGCCGCCGAAGTCCCGGAGCTGCGCAGCATGATCGCCAGCGTGGGGGCCTCGGGCTTTCGGGCCACCTCCCCTTCCACCGCCAGCCTGAACATCGCCCTGGTGCCGCTGTCGGAACGCGGCCGCTCCACGGAACAGATCGCCACCGCCCTGCGACGACAGGTCACGGAGATCCCCGGCATCACGGTGCGGGTTCGCGCCAGCCAGGGGATGATGATGCGGGGCATGGGCGCCGGGCAGGACGGAGAGCAACTGAGCATCGAGGTCCGCGGCTTTGATCTGGAGACCATCGATCTGGCCGCCAGCGACCTGGCCGCCCGGATCCGGAGCATCGACGGCATCACCGATGTGCGCCTGGGCCGGGAAGATGGACGCATCCAGCAGCTGGTCCGCATTGACCGCGCCCGGGCCTCCGACCTGGGCATCAGCGTGGCCCAGGTGGCCCGCACCCTGGAAACCGCGCTGAGCGGCGGCATGGCCGGTCAGTTCCGGGATGGCGGCAGCGAGACCCGAATCTGGGTCCAGCTCCGGGACGCCGAGCATCTGAGCCTGGACGATATCCTCAACATCACCCTGCCGGGCCGGGACGGAGATCCGGTCAGTCTGCGCAACCTGGTCAGTCTGGAGGCGGCCATTGCCCCGTTGCAGATCGAGCGCAAGGAGCAGCAGCGGGTCAACACCGTCAATGCCAACATCTCCGGTCGTGACCTGGGCTCCATCGTCGCCGACGTTCGCGCCGAACTGGCGGCCATGCCCCTGCCACGTGATGTGGAGATCCTGTTCGCCGGCGACGTGGAGGAACAGCAGCGGGCCTTCACCGAACTGGGCCTGGCCCTGCTGATGGCCATTGCCCTGGTCTACATGGTGATGGCCAGCCTGTACGAGTCCCTGCGTGA
This sequence comes from Ectothiorhodospira sp. PHS-1, assembly GCF_000225005.1. Taxonomy (NCBI): domain Bacteria; kingdom Pseudomonadati; phylum Pseudomonadota; class Gammaproteobacteria; order Chromatiales; family Ectothiorhodospiraceae; genus Ectothiorhodospira; species Ectothiorhodospira sp. PHS-1. The sequence goes on from NZ_AGBG01000023.1 coordinate 43,628, forward strand.
TCCCTTCATCGTCATGTTCGCCGTCCCCCTGGCCTTGATCGGGGTGGTACTCATGCTGCTGTTCACGGGCACCACGTTGAACGTTCAGTCCCTGATCGGCATCATCATGCTGGCCGGGATCTCGGTGAACAATGCCATCCTGCTGGTGGACCAGAGTGCCCGCCTGCACCGGCGGGAGGGCCTCAAGGTCCGTGACGCGGTCCGCGAAGCCTCGCGGCGGCGTCTGCGCCCCATCCTCATGACCTCCCTCACCACCATCCTGGCCCTGATCCCCCTGGCGGTGGGTTTCGGTGAAGGCGCCGAGGCCCAGGCCCCCATGGCCCGGGCGGTGATCGGTGGCCTGATCAGTTCCACCCTGATCACCCTGCTGCTGATTCCGGCCCTTTACACCCTGTTCCACCGGGACCGACCCACCCGACAGACCGTTGACGGACCCTTGACCCATGCCCCAGCCTGATCGCCCCCCTCTTCGACCGGCACGGATCGCCCTGGCGACGGCCGTTGCACTGCTCATGCTCGGCGGCGGCGCCCAGGCCCGGCAGGAGACGCCGGCCCATTACACCCCGCCCGGCTGGCTGGATGAGCGGTTGGACGCCCACCTGCCCGACGGGTTGCCCCCCCCTGATGCCCTGCCCGTGGTCACCCCGTCCCGGGATACCGCCATACCCCCGGATGCACTGGGGCCGGATGCCCTGTCCCTGTCGGTGGAACAGGCGGTGTTCCTGGCCCTGTCACACAACCGGTCCCTGGCGGTTCAGCAGCTCCAGCCCCTGATTACCGGTACCTTCGAGGCGGTGGAACGGGCGGTGTTCGACCCGGTGCTGTTCGCCGAGATGTCCCTGCGTCGGGATGAAACGGTACGTCAGTTCGACCAGCGCCCGGAAATGCCTGACCAGATCACCCGTTCTGACCGTGACCTCTTCGAGGGGGGGCTGCGCCAGCGCCTGCCCACGGGCACGGACCTGGAACTGTCCCTGCGCACGGTGCGCAGCGAGTCCACCCAGACCCGCGAACAGTTCACCTCGCGGGCGGGACTGACCCTGACCCAGGCCCTTCTGCAAGGGGCGCGCATCGACTCCAACCTGGCCCGCCTGCGTCAGGCCCGTCTGGATACCCAAAGCTCCCTGTATGAATTTCGCGGCTTTGCCGAAAACCTGGTGGCCGATGTGGAAGCGGCCTACTGGGACTATGTGCTGGCCAGCCGCCGCACCGCCATCTTTGAGGAATCCCTGGCGGTGGCACGCCGCCAGCTGGAAGAGACCCGCCAGCGCATCCGGGTGGGAGAACGGCCGGAAACCGAGGAAACCGCCGCCCGGGCCGAAGAGGCCCTGCGCCGCCAGGGGCTGATCAACGCCCGTTCCGACCAGGCCCGAGCCCGCATCCGGCTACTGCAACTGATCAATCCGCAACAGGCCCATTGGGGCACCGCCGTCACCCCCCTGGACCGCCCCGACCACCAGGTTCCCCCGATGGAGTCGGTGGACCTGCACCTGGCCCTGGCCCGGGACCATCGCCCGGACCTGAACGAAGCCCGGCTGCGGGTGCAACGGGGAGAGCTGGAGGTGATCCGTACCCGCCAGGGGCTGCTGCCCCGGCTGGACCTGTTCATCACCCTGGGCCAGACCGGTTATGCCGCCGCCTTCGGCGAGGCCTGGCGAGAAATCGACGGCCCCGGCTACGACTACAGCGCCGGACTGCGCCTGGAACACCCCCTGGGCAACCGCGCCGCCCGGGCGGAGTCCCAACGGGCGGGCCTGACCCGCCAGCAATCCCTGGAGGCCCTGGGCAATCTCCAGCAGCTCACCGCCCTGGACGTGCAGAATGCCTGGTTCGAGGCCAACCGCACCCGGGAACAGATCCAGGCCACCCGCCTCACCCGGGAACTGCAGGAGGAGGTACTGCGGACCGAACAGGTCCGGTTCCGGGTGGGTACCGGCACCGCGCTTGCCGTCTCCCAGGCCCAGCGGGACCTGCTGGAAAGCCAGCTGGAAGAAATTGAATCCCTGATCCGTCACCGCCAGGCCCTGACCGAACTCTACCGCCAAAGCGGCACCCTGCTCCTGCGGCGGGGTATCGAGGCGCCGGGCGCGGAACGGGTCGAACTTTTATAACCTTTCTGATTGCAACGTTGATCAGCCATCACTACGGAACTGAGCTATTCTCGAATCATAAGATACGTCAAATCGCCTCAGTGCCACTTGCCGTCGAAGAGGCTTGGGAGGCTTGCAGCCGCACCACGATCCAGACACAGCGCGGTACCGTCCACGATAAAACACACAGGGTCGGCCGATGTGGCCAACAAAAATATTCGCTGGTTCCCTTTGCGAAACCAGCCGGCACGATAGCCGTACATCGCTACTCCGTTCACCCGCACGCTTCCGTTGAGCAACGATTGGGTGTCCTCAACCCACTCCAGGTCCGACAGCGGCCAACTCGCACCGTAGAATCCAGCACGCACCGCCAGCCGCTCGCCATCCACGATCAACCGACCGTACCCCCCCTGGAACAGCACGAACGCCAGCAGCCCACAAAACACCACCAGCGCGAACACTGCCAGCGCACGCCCCTGTCCCGCGGAGAAAAAAAACGCCACGACCAGCAAGGCGAGCGCCGGCAACCCGGCAATCAGCACGCCATTGACGATCAGCGCCCTCAAGTCCAGTGTAACGGAAACGGTTTCCACTTCAGATCCCCGCCATTCGATAACTCATCTCGGCAAGCACTTCTATGATCTCCTTCCGCCCTTTTCTCGGCAGGCGTATCAACCCTTGGTTACGAGCCGCATACAGGCAGGCGGTGATTTCCTGCTTTACTTGGTTTCGCAAGGCTCTGCGGTAGATTTCTGGGTTGCCAGTAAGCTGGGAGACCCGAACGGCGGCGGTGGAGATGTCGAGATTGCCATCCGGCCCAATGGCGTGACAACCCATGCAGCCGCCGCCACCTCCGCCACCACCACCACCTGCCGTCACCGCCATGTTTACTGTGACGCTAATCTGCACGGCGAGGTTGAGGCCAGCCGCCACATTAACCGCTGCCACCACATAAGTGGCCACGCCGACAGCGACCACCGCGATAGTAACCGCTCCGGCGACGGCTGCCACTTCCGCATCGTACCGTTCCGCCTCGGCGGAACGCCCCTCTCCTTCCTCGAACAGGCGCTTTAGCTTATCCAGTTCTGCGCCGTGCTGGACGTACAACTGGGCGTACGAGGGCACTTGATCGACAAAGGCGCCTAGCGTATCGGCCTCGGCAGTAAGTATCCCCCGGCAAAGCCGGGGGCTTTAATATGTGAGCCGCTCAAAGCGGCATAAACATGGGGCCACCTGAAGGTGGCTTTCAGTTCCAGAGTTTCATCTGGTCAAGTCGCTTGTCTTCGGCTTCCTGGTGACGGATGTACTGTCGTATCGTCTCCTCATCACGCCCCACCGTCGATACAAAGTATCCCCTGGCCCAGAAACTCTGGCCTACAAAATTCCGCTTCCTCTCTCCGTACACCCGGGCAATGTGAATCGCACTCTTGCCCTTGATGTACCCTACAACCTGCGATACCGCATACTTTGGTGGGATCGAAATCAGCATATGCACATGGTCCGGCATCACATGCCCCTCTTCAATCCAGCTTTCCTTCTGCCTCGCCAGCCGATAGAAAACTTCCCCCAAATGTCGTCTCAATTGGCCAAAAAGGACCCTGCGACGATATTTCGGGATGAATACCACGTGATATTTACACTCCCACTTGGAGTGGCTTAGGCTCTCAAATTCGTCCATTGGGATTCTCCTGTGTCGTGTGCTTGGCGGCTCACAACCGGGAGTTTTCCCAATGGACTCCCTACAATGTCAAACTTCTACTGTCACCCCGGCAGAGCCGGGGGATTTCCCAAGTCTGGTTAAGAACAGGCTTTTCCACCGGCGGGTCGTGGCGCGGCTACTAATTTCGAAAAACGCGGCGCACAATCTCCAATCGCCGTGTCCACCGATGCGGTAACAACCCGTGCGCTGGCCGGCGACAGACCGGATGTCGTGAAAAGGTGAGCGCTACAATGAACGGAGTTCTCAGAAACTGGTACCTGCTAGCAATATTGCCAATGTTCTTTGTCGCCTCCCTGCCTTCAGGCGGTACGACGGTGGCCAATGGTGAACCTTTGCAACAGGCTCGTGAGTACACGGCGAGCCTGCTCGGCGACGATCCGGCCCCGCTGTGGCCCCTCCTCGGCGAGGACCTGCGCGACGTGCTGGGCGACGTCGAGGGGCTGCGGGCGGTTAGCCGGCAGCTGCGCGACGAATTCGGCTCCGAACAGGAAATACTGGAGGAGCGGGTTTCACCCCAGGGCGGTGGATTTCACTATCTGCGCCTCGCCCGGCACGAACGCGGGGATGCGCCCTTGGCCATCGAGCTGTTTGTTAGCGACGTGGGCGTTATTGAAACCTTGCTTGCCAGCGCACGCTCTGTGCTCACCTTGGCGCCGCCGCTGGAATCACCGCCTCTGGAGCCTGGGCGGTTGCCCGCCGACGATTGGATCGAGGCCTTACTCCAACGCGCCGCCATGGACATGTCGCTGCCCTCCATCGTGGTCGGTATTCGCGATGCGGACGGCCGACGTTTCATTGCGGTGGGCGATACTGGGGACGGTCGCGCCCCGGACGAGCACACGGTATTCGAGGTGGGCTCGATCACCAAAGGTTTGACGGGGTTGCTGCTGGCGCGGCTTATCGCCGACGGTGATGTGCGCGCCGACCAACCCATCGGCGGCCTGTTTCCGGAGGACATTCCACTCTCGCCCAGGCTGGCCGCGATTACGCTAGAGGAATTGGCCACGCATCACTCCGGCTTGTCGCGCCTGGGTACCGGACCGGAAATGTCGGCACGGCTCAGCACCGACAATCCCTACGCAGGTAGCTCAGTAGCGGAGATCTTCCGCGACACCGCCGCCGTACCGGATAAGGCCGTCGAGGCCAGGCACGGATATTTCGCCTATTCCAACCTCGGCATGGCGTTGCTCGGTCAATTGCTGGCGCGGGCAACGGCGACCGATTATCCGACCCTTCTGGACGAGCGCGTAATGACACCGCTCGCGCTGGGCCCGTTGCTGCTGGATCCGAATCAGGTTCGCGGTCGCCGCGCCGAGGGGAGTCGAAACGGCCAACCTGCGGCATCCTGGCACATGGATGCCTACGCGCCGGCGGGCGGCTGGCAGGCAAGCGCAGCGCAATTGCTGGAGTTGGGGGAACGTCTGCTGACCGACGAACCGGCCTGGGTAGCCGACGCACTCAGGCCGCGCAGATCAGGTGGAGGTGAGGGTATCGGCTTGGCTTGGCTACACGGCAGCGCCGGAGGACGGCGGATCATTTGGCACAACGGCGGCACCGGGGGCTTTCGGAGTCATCTTGTCAGCATTCCCGAGGAGAGGCTGGTGCTGGTCGTTCTAAGCAACGGCGTGAGCGAACTGGCCCCTATCGTGGATGCAATA
>NZ_AGBG01000022.1:0-50320 GCF_000225005.1 Ectothiorhodospira sp. PHS-1
CGAGGGCCGGCACGGTGCCTACCCCACCCCCTCATCCCCGGCCCTTCTCCCCCAGGGGGGAGAAGGGAGCGTCTCTAGCTGACTTGGTTCTTTCACGTTAACCCAACCGGAATCCGTGATTCATGATCTCCCAGGAAGAATTCGCCGCGCATCAAGAAGATTTTGCCGCCTTCGTGGCCACCATCCATCGTTTTGCCACCCTGCTGTTCATCGTCAGCTTCATCGGCTACGGGGCGGCCGCCTGGATCTGGTTCCAGAGCGCCACCTGGACGGCACTGATCGTAGCCACCCTGTCCTATCTGTTCTTCCGCCAGTTCCGGCGCCTGTCCCTGAACATGGCCCGCATCCAGTACACCATGCAGCCCCGTTATCATCCCATGCTGCTGCTGGTGGACCGGATGCTGGAAGACCACAAGCCCGCCGTAGTGGTGGGGCAGCTGGAGTCCCTGCTGAAAAAGCCGGAACAGACGCCGTCTAGTCCGGAATCCTGATCGCCTCGCCGAGCTTTTGGCTCAGCACCCGGTTGAGGGTGTCCAGCAGCCCTTCTCCGGTGCGGTCGTTCACCCAGCCTGTACCGCCGGTGTCCTGATTGAAATGGGCCGGGCCTTCCGGTGAGGCCAGCCACAGCTGGCGCACCGGCTCCTGCCGGTTGATGATCAGCTTGCTGCCGTCATCAAACTCCATTTTCAGTACCCCGTCCACCAGATCCATGTCCAGGTCCGCCAGCGCGTCCACTTCACTCATGCGCTCCATCAGCGATTCCAGGGCCTGTTCCGCCTGTACGGCAAAGGAGACTGGGTTCATGACAAGATTCCTCGGAAAGAGATGCAAAGCCCGGACGGTATTGGATTGTCGGGCCAATAGCAAATCCTCCGGAACCGCCGGGCAGGGCAGGTTCCCTTCGTGCCCGTGGGCCTGATCCCGATGGAGGCGTCCTGCGCGTATTTTGATAGACTTGCGCGCTGATTCAGCAATACGGAGAAGATCATGCCTTCATTCGACGTGGTGTCCGAAGTGGACATGCAGGAACTGCGCAACGCCGTCGACCAGACCAAGCGCGAAGTGGAGAACCGCTACGACTTCAAGGGCAGCCCCGCCGACGTGGAACAGAGCGAGGCCGAGCTGACCCTGTTCGGTGCCTCCGAATTCCAGGTGGACCAGGTGATGGACATCCTCACCCAGAAGCTGGCCAAGCGGGGCATCGACGTGGGCTGTCTGGAATCCGGCAAGCTGGAAGAGGGGGGCGGCAAGGCCCGCCGCGTGGTCACCATTCGGCAGGGCATCGACCAGGATCTGGCCAGGAAGATCATCCGTCTGATCAAGGACAGCAAGCTCAAGGTGCAGGCCTCGATCCAGGGCGACAAGGTCCGGATCACCGGCAAGAAGCGCGATGACCTGCAGGAGGCCATCGCCCTGTTGCGCAAGGCCGAACTGGACCTGCCCCTGCAGTACAACAACTTCAGGGACTAAAGCTGTTGCTCCATGCTGCCGTCCACATCCATGCCGGGCACCCAGCCCTGGGCCTTGGCGCGGGCAATGGCCTCGTCATGGATGCGGGCATGGCGCTCCCGCAGGTCCGGCGGCAGGCGGCTGGCCAGCAGGCCGTGCTGATCCCAGGCGGCGGCCACCTGGTCATGGAGCATCTGGATCCGGGCCGGTGTCCAGCCCTCGCAGGTCTCCGTTTCCGGGATCAGGCCGAACACCCAGGCATCCTTGATGATGCCGCCGATGGTGGTCATGCCGCCGTGAAGATCGTTATGGATGCCGACATAGGCGTGTCTGGAAGGGACGTTCATCGCATGTTCTCGGATCATTGTGACATTCTCCATTATTCCCGGATGGCTCCCTCATGACTACTGAAGAGTCGGATATTCGCGTCTATTACCGGGTTGCCCTCAAGGTCATGGCCCTGCTGGGGATACTGGCCCTCGCCTATGCCATGATCTCCGGCTTTTTGAGCGAACCGCGCACCAGTCATGTCCTGACCCAGTCCGTGGACATCACCTCGCTGGCGCCGGGGGAGATGCTGGAAGTGGAGTGGAGCGGCCGGCCCGTGCTGGTACTGCGCCGGGACGAGGGCATGGCGATGGCGGATGCGACCTTTGCCGAGCGCCTCTATGACCCGGGTTCCCGTTTCAGCCGCCAGCCCCGTGCTTATCGCAATGATCATCGCTCCGCGGCACCGGATCTCTTCGTGGCCTTTGCCACCGGCACCGATCTGGGTTGCCGCCTGGACCTGGTGCCCCCCGAGATCGCGGCGGAGCAGGGCTGGGGCGGAGGTTTTGTCGACCGCTGCCGGGGCGGGCGTTACGACTTCGCCGGTCGGGTCCATGACGGTCAGGCCGCCCGGCGCAACCTGGAAGTGCCGGATTATCGACTGCATCCGGATGGCCGGGTGATCCTGGGCGAAACGCCCGCTTCCGACTGAGCCTGGTCCCGTGAACGGCCTTTCCATTGCCCACGACACCCCCGATACCCGGGATCGGGCCGAGCATCTGGCCCGGCAGCTGGGCCTGCCCCTGCGGAGACCGGATCACCCGGACGGTCCGGTCCTGATGGTCACTCCCGAACGTCTGGAGCTGCGCCAGACCGGCCCGAATGCGCCGGGGCCCGTCTATGTGGACTTTGCCGGGGGGCGTCTGGGGTATCGCGGACGCCAGTCCAGCCCCCGCAACGAGCCGCTGGCCCGCGCCGCCGGACTCAAGAAGGGGCATCGTCCCGAGGTGGTGGATGCCACCGCCGGCCTGGGCCGGGATGCCTTCATCCTGGCCGGTCTGGGCTGCCAGGTCATCCTGCTGGAGCGCCATCCGGTCATTGCCGCCCTCCTGGCCGACGGGCTGGCCCGGGCCGCCGAGGTGGCCGCGCTGGCACCGGTCATCGAACGCATGACCCTGATTCCGGGGGATGCCGTGCAATGGCTGAGTGGGCAACGGGCCGACGTGGTCTGCCTGGACCCCATGTATCCCCACCGGGACAAGCAGGCCCTGGTCAAGAAGGAGATGCGGGTATTTCGTACCCTGGTGGGGGATGACGGGGACGCCGCCGCGCTGTTGGATGCCGCCCTGGGGGCGGCCCGTGAGCGGGTGGTGGTCAAGCGGCCGACGCGGGGCGAGCCGCTGGGAGGCAGGGCGCCCAGTCACACCCTGCCGGGCAGCAGTACCCGGTTCGACATCTATCTCACGCCCTTCTCTCCTGCGGGGGAGAAGGGCCGGGGATGAGGGGGAAAGGTGTTGTCAGTAATGGGGTGGGGGCGGTTCCGGCAGTTGCGCTCCCGGAGACTGGCGTTCCATCAGCTCCACCAGTCGCAGCCGCAGACCCTCCACCTGCAACTGCAGCCGGTCGATCTCCTGCTGCTGTCGGATCACCACGTCATTGAGATCCTGGCACAGGGCCTCCTGATGGGCCATGCGGATCTCCAGTTCCACCATTCTTTCACTCACGGCATCCGACATGTCCAGCCTCACCCGTTCACCTGATTGATGATGTCGCCGGTCACAAAACCGGCAATGTTTCGTGCCAGCGCATCCACCATCCGCTGCCGGGCCTCCACCGCCGCCCAGGCCACATGGGGCGTGATGATCAGGTTCGGGATGTCCCCCTCCAGCAGCGGGTGATCCGCCGGGGGCGGCTCCTGTTCCAGTACGTCGATACCCGCCCCGCCCAGTCGTTTCTCCCGCAGGGCTTGAGCCAGGGCCTGGTTATCCACCACCGCACCCCGGGCCGTGTTGATCAGCAGGGCGTCCGGCTTCATGCGGGCCAGGCGCTCGGCATTCATGAGCCGCTCGGTCCGGGGCGTGAGCGGGCAGTGCAGACTGATGATGTCCGCGTCGGCCAGTACATCATCCAGCGGCAGACGCCCCGGCTGCGATGGATCGCCCCGCAGACTCTCCGCCACCAGCACCTCCAGGCCGAAGGCCCTGGCGGCATCGGCGGTGGCCCGTCCCAGCACCCCGTGGCCGATGATCCCCAGTCGGCGTCCCGCCAGCTCGCGGATGGGGTGGTCCAGGATGCAGAACTGACGACTGGCATGCCAGCGTCCTTCCCGGACATCCCGCTGGTAGGCGTCCAGGCGGACGGTCAGGGCCAGGATCAGGGCAAAGACATGCTGTACCACCGAGGCGGTGGCATAGTCCCTCACATTGCAGACCACAATGCCCCGTTCGGCGGCGGCTTCCAGATCCACGTTGTTGGTGCCCGTGGCCGCCAGGCAGACCAGCTTCAGCCGCGGCGCGGCGAACAGGGCCTGCCGGTCCAGCACCACCTTGTTGGTGATGACCACCTGGGCATCCCGGATCCGCTCGGCCACCTGTGCCGGCGTGGTGTAGTCATGGAAAGTCCAGTGGGGCAGGGCATGCTTCAGGGGGGAGAGATCCAGGTCGCCCCGATCCAGGGTTTCCAGGTCCAGGAATACGCCGTGTTCGATCTGCATGTTCACCGTTCCATTCGTGGGGGTTCAGGCAAGGCTTGACGCAAGAAGGCCCCGGGGCGATGCCCGGGGCCTTCGGTCACGTGTCCGCAACGGCTCGAACGGCGATCAGTTATCGCCGGTGAGCATGGCAAACAGGTTCATCAGGTGCAGGAACAGCACATAGATGTTGGCGAACAGGGAGACCGTCATCACCACGTAGTTGGCCTCGCCGTCGTGCACCATGCGGCTGGTGTCCCACAGGATGGCGGCCGACACCAACAGCACCACAGCCGAGGAAATGGCCAGGGACAGGGCCGGAATGGCCAGGAACAGATTGGCCACGATGGCCGCCAGCACCACCAGGAAGCCCACGAACACGAAGCCGCCCAGGAAGCTGAAGTCCTTGCGGGTGATCAGTGCATAGGCGGACAGGCCCACGAACACCAGCGCCGTGCTGGCCAGCGCGCCACCCACCACGCCCGGACCATTGGGCAGACTCAGATACATGCCCACGATGGGGCCCAGGATGTAACCCATCACGCCGGTGAACACGAACACCAGCGGCAGGCTCCAGATGCTGTTGCGCAGATAATTGATCAGGAAGGGAAAGCCGATGAAGAAGGCCAGCATGAACAGCCAGTGAACCGGCCGGGCACCCACGGCCATGGCGACAAAGGCCATCACGGCACTGAAGGCCAGGGTCATGGACAGCAGCATGTAGGTGTTGCGGATGACCTTATTGGAAGCCAGGACGCCCTCAGCCGGACGGCTGACGGCGGTGACGCGCTCGGTTGACATGGTGGATGCTCCTCTTTGACGGGATGGAATGACGAACATCAAGTGTGTCCGTGATGGCGCTAAGGTACTTGATTGGCGTCCCGGGATCAAAACCGGCGATGGTCGCCGGAATCTGAGACCGGCAGGTGTCGTGCCTTGTTCCCGTGCGTCCGCGACCCGAGTTGTCGCTTTTTCTCCGGCCGGTTAAACTAGACCGCTTGAAGACCCCTCGCCTGCAAGGCATCCCCGCGGAAGGGTGGCAGAGTGGTCGATTGCACTGGTCTTGAAAACCAGCGACGGGCGACCGTCCGTGGGTTCGAATCCCACCCCTTCCGCCATCCCCTTGGTTTAAAACGTCATTTCTCCGCGCAGGACGACCTGCGTGTGCCTGCCAAACCCGGGGACGACCCCGCCGATTCGTGGAGATTCCATCATGAACATGGCGTGGCTTGCCCTCATCATCGCCGGCTTGCTCGAAGTGGTCTGGGCCATCGGCCTCAAGGCCAGTGAAGGCTTCACCCGTCTGTGGCCCAGTGTGATGACCCTGACGGCCATGTCCGCCAGCTTTTGGCTGTTGGCCCAGGCCATGAAGACCCTCCCGGTGGGCACGGCCTACGCCATCTGGGTGGGCATCGGTGTGGTTGGCACTTTCATTCTCGGCATTCTTTACTACGGCGAGACCCTGTCCCTGCTGCGGGTGTTGAGTGTGCTGCTGATCGTCGCCGGCCTGGTGGGGCTCAAGCTGGCAGGTTAAAGTGCGCGGGTTCTTGCGGTTCGTCAGGATTTTCGGCCATTGCGTCTCTCCGGTCATGGACCGTATCCCTGTCAAATGCTAAGAATCATTATAAATCAGGAGATTTTCCATCATCCTGCCCGGCAAGCCAGGGTTTTGCATCCTCCGAGGCAAGATTTCTTGCCTGTTGGCATCCGTCTCCCCGGGCTAAGGGGACGGATCAAGGCAAGTAAAAGAAAAACGCCTAAAAGAAAAACGCCGCTTTCGGGAGGGAATGATTGTCATGTCCATGACAAGGCGCTTGGTATTTGCCGTTTTGTTGACGGGGTCCGTTTGTCTGCTTCTGGGGCTTCTCTACGTACAGTGGTTGCGTGCCTCGCTGGAACAGGACGTGATGGAGCAGAATGGCCACTACCTGGCCACCATGCTCGAAGAACGCCTGCAAAGTAAGAGGGAGTTCGGTATCGGGGTCAGCGTCATGCTGGCGGAGCACCCCGATATTCGCGATGCCTATCTTCTCGATGATCGTGACCGCGCTCATCAAGCCATTCGTGACATTCTTGAGACCTTCAGGACGACCACCAATTACCGGGGTCTGAGAGTTCAGGTCCATACCGGGGACGGGGCATCCTGGCAGCGTAGCTGGGCGCCCGACCAGTATGGTGACGACCTCAGCTTTCGTGCCAGCATTCAGGAAATGCTCAGAACCCAGCGACCCATCGCCGAAGGCAATGAAATGGGTCGAGCCGGTTATGCCATTCGTGCCCTGGCCCCCATCATGGAAAACGGCGTTTACCGCGGCAGTCTCGAACTCCTGCAAGGGGTGGGCAGCATCAGTCGGGATTTCGAGGCCGAGGGGGCTGCCTATGTGCTTCTGTTGTCCCCCACGGCCCTGGAAAACAGCCCCGGTATCGCCGGTAATCGGCGTGTCGGCGAGTATTTCGTGGCCAATGATAATTGGTTCAACCAGTACGCCATGGAGTTTGCCAACAGCCTTGATCTGGACAGGCTGGTGAATGACGGCCTTGATATTGGAAGGGACTGGTTTGGTGTTCAGGTTCCCCTCGTCAACGACAGGGGCGAGCAGATCGGCATGCATGTCATCGGCATGCGGGCTGATGCGGTACGTGAACAGATCGTCAGCGCCACCCGTTCCGCATGGATGTTTCTCGGTCTCATTGCCGCCCTGGTGATCATCATGGGGCTGGTCATTGCCTGGCTGGTACAGCGCGGCATGGTGGGACCGATCCGCGCCGGGGTCGAGCGTATCCGGCAGATGGAGCACGACTCCAGCCTGCGGCTTGAAGTTCGCGGCAAGGACGAACTGGCCGTGCTGTCACAAGCCTTCAACCACTATGCCGACAACCTTCAGGACATCCTGCAGCAGATCTCCGGGACTTCCACTTCCCTGGGAGGAGCGGCTGAAGAACTGGTGAATCATTCCCGCCAGGGTCTGGATCTGGTCAGGCAGCAACAGCAGGAAACCCAGCAGGTGGCTTCCGCGAGTGTGGAAATGGCGGCTTCCGCCGGGGAGATGTCGCAGCATGCGCAGAGCACCCAGGATGCCGCCGGCGAGGCGTTGTCCTCCGCCGAAAACGGCATTCGCCTGGTGGGGGAGACGGCCAACGCCATCGAGGCCCTGGCAACCAACATGCGCGGCATGCTGGACGTGATTCAGCGACTGGATCAGGGTAGCCAGAGTATCGGCAAGGTACTGGAAACCATCTCGGAGATTGCCGATCAGACCAATCTGCTGGCACTCAACGCAGCCATCGAAGCGGCTCGCGCCGGTGAGCATGGTCGTGGTTTTGCCGTGGTCGCCGACGAAGTCCGCAAACTGGCGAGCAAGACTCAGAACTCGACCAGTGAGATCTACGGCATCATCAAGGACGTGCAGAACTCGGTATCCGACGTGACCGCGGCGATCCATCGGGGGCAGGGCGAGGCGGAGACTTGTGTGTCCCATGCCCAGGAGGCCAGCGGAAGCCTTGGCTCCATCAAGAAGGCGGTTAAGGATGTCCACGAGCAGGGTATTCACATCGCCCAATCGGCCCGTGAGCAGAATCATGTGGCGGAAGAGGTGAGCCGAAACATTGTCCGCATCAACACGTTGGCCGATGATAATGGCCGCGCGGCAGAGCAGATCCTGGATATCGCCCAGGGTCTTGAGCAGAGCGCCGAGGCCCTGGATCGGATGCTGACGGCCAATCGTCTTGTCCGGCTGGCGGAGATCGGGCATTGATGAGCCTGTGCGCAAGGAACAAGACATGACCGTTTTCGGACTGGTGTTTCGGGTGGACGATGCAACGGGTCGTCTTTTTGTGGGCGTGACCGATCCGGCGCGCCGGCACGAGATGGATGAGTCCCGTCTGACCGCCGCCCTGGCGGAAGCCGGGTTTGGTGACTGGGCCGTTGATCCAAGGGAGATGTCCCTGTTGCTGGAGGCCCTGGCCAATGAGGCGGCCGAGCTTGCCGGACGAGAGTTTCCCGTTGCCCGCCGCATGGACGGCAGTTTCAGGCTCACCCTGGATGCGCGCAAACAGGCCGCCACGCTGCGTGTCACGCCACCCAGAGGTGGGCAGGTGGTTTCCGAGGACGCCGTCCGCGAGGCCATCAAGGCGCAGGGTATCGTCCACGGCCTGGATGAGGCCGCCTTGTTTGACACCCTGCGGGCGGGCCGCGAGGCGCCCGCGGAAGCGATCATTGCCCGGGCCACGCCTCCGGTTCACGGTCGGGACACGGAGTTTGAATCCCTGATCCCCAAGGCCCGCCGCCGCATGCCTCATATCGATGAGCGAGGACGGGCCGATTACCGGGATCTGGAAGAAGTACCCCAGGCCGCCCCCGGCACCCCCCTGATGCGTCGGCATGCCGCTACCTCGGGTACACCCGGTACGAACCTGCTGGGTCAAATCATCCCGGCCCGGCCCGGTCGGGAACTGGCCTTTGCCGGTTCACTGCGCAATGTCGCCCCCGATCCCGATGACCCCGATCTGCTGGTGGCGACCATCGCCGGTGCGCCGGTGGTCGTGCCCCGGGGCGTGATGGTCGAAGAATCCCTTCAGGTCGATAAGGTGGATCTCTCCTCGGGCAATCTCGCCTTCGAGGGCAGTGTCCTGATCCGGGGTGACGTGGTGTCCGGCATGAAGGTGACCGCCAGTGGTGACATCATCGTCAACGGCATGGTGGAGGGCGCTATTCTCGAGGCCGGTGGGGATATCCGGATCCGGCACGGCGTGGTGGGCCAGCTGCATCCGGATGAACAGGAGGAAGGCAAGACAAGACCGACGGCATCGCTCAAGGCCCTCGGCACGGTCAGCGCCCATTTCCTGGAGAATGCACGGGTTCAGGCCGCCCATGTGGTGGTTCAGGAGCAGGTTGTCCATTGCTGGATCAGTGCGGCCCATACCGTGGTGGTGGGTGGCACGGGGGCGCGCAAGGGTCAGATCGTGGGAGGCATGGTGCGTGCCCGGGAACTGATTGAATGCCTCCTGCTGGGTTCTCCCACGGGCCCTCATATCCAGGTGGTGGTGGGCGCCGATCCCGAGTTGCGGGACCAGCTCCAGGCCCTGGAACAGCGCATCGAGCAACAGACCCATCTGGCGGAAGAACTCTCCCGTAGTCTGCAGTTCGCCAGACACCATCCCGAGCGGGTGGCGGCGGATTTTCAGCGCCGGGCCGCCAATACCCTGGTCGAGGCCCAGGGCCATATCCGGGATCTGGGGCTGGAAAAGGACAGCCTGACGGCTCAGATGGGGCGCTGTGAAGGGGCCTGCATCCTGGTCAGGTAACGGATCCACCCCGGCGTGGAGGTCTGGGTCGGGGACAAGCCGCGGCGCATGGAATCGGAATCGGTCGGCGGCGTCTTCCTGCTGCGGGAAGGCGAGTTGATGCTGGATCATGCCCCTGCATAAGCATTTCAGCAAATTCGGTTAGAATTCCCCGGCTTTTACCGTCAAAACCCAATACAGGAAGGAATAACCGTGATCGTACTCATCCTTGGTCTGGCGATGTTTCTGGGGATTCATTCCCTGCGCATCTTTGCCGATGACTGGCGCAGTGCCCGTATTCAGCAATGGGGAGAAAAGGGCTGGATGGCCTTTGCCGGGGCGGTGTCCCTGGTCGGCTTCATTCTCATCATCCTTGGATACGGCAAGGCCGCTCCCATCCCCGTCTGGTCTCCACCTATGTGGCTGCACCATGTGACGGCCCTTTTGTCCCTGCTGGCCTTCATCATCCTGGCGGCGGCCTTTGTGCCGGGCAACCACATCAAGGCAGCGGTGAAGCACCCCATGGTCATCGCCGTCAAGGCCTGGGCCTTCGGGCATCTGCTGGCCAACGGCATGCTCGCGGACATCCTGCTGTTCGGCGCCTTCCTGGTGTGGTCCGTGCTGTGCTTCCGTTCCCTGCGCCAGCGCGATCAGGTTCAGGGTTCCACGGTTGCTGCCGCTAACCTGAAAGGAACCGCCATCACGGTCGCGGCCGGTCTGGCGGGCTACCTGATCTTTGCCTTCTTCCTGCACGAGTGGCTGATCGGGGTGCCCGTCAAGTAAGGCCAGGACCCCCATCCCCTCCGCGCCGGTTCATGCTCGCCGCGCCGGAGGGGCCCCTTGAGCTTCACTGGTTGCAGGCTTGTCTTGCATTTACGGGATCCGAATTTACGATGAAAAAAAATTTCCCGATTACCGGCAGGGAGCAGTCCTTCGGGGACAAGGCCAATATTCTCTCCACCACGGACCTCAAGGGCGCCATCAGTTACGTCAACGATGATTTCATCGCCATCAGCGGTTTTGCCGAAGACGAACTGCTACGCAAGAATCACAACATCGTGCGCCATCCCGAGATGCCCCCCGAGGCATTTTCGGATCTGTGGTCGAACGTCAAGGCCGGACGAAGCTGGATGGGCATGGTGAAGAACCGGTGCAAGAACGGGGATCACTACTGGGTCAGTGCCTTCGTCATGCCGATCCTGCAGAACGGCAAGGTGCAGGAATATCAATCCGTCAGGACCCGGCCCCATCGCGACCTGGTCAATCGTGCCACTGATCTCTACACCCGCATCCTGGCCGGCAAGCCCCCCATCGTCCTGAAACTCCCCGCCATTTCCCCGCATCTGCGTCTGCTCACGGGTGTTGGCCTGGCCGGCATGGCGGCTCTGCTGGGTGCCGTGTGGCTGGGGACGCCGGTGTCGATTGCCCTGTTCACGCTGGTACCGGCCACGACGTTGGCGCTAGCGGGGACCGGTTGGCAGTTGCAGCCCCTGTCGGCACTGCGGACCAAGGCGCGGGCCATTGCCCTCAACCCCCTGGGCCAATATGTCTATACCGGAAGACGGGATGTGTTCGGTGAAATCGAATTTGCCCTGCGCATGCTCGAATCGGAGCGGGGCGCGGCGGTCGGTCGGGTGGCCGACGATGCTGCCCGTCTGGCCCGTCAGTCCGGGCACATGGTTGATACCGTTCAGGCCGCCGCCGCGCAGATTTTGCGTCAGCAGGCGGAAACGGATCAGGTGGCGACGGCCGTGAACGAGATGGCTGCCAGCGTCCAGGAGGTCGCCCACAATGCCCATAGCACCGCGGAGGCGGCGGATGTGGCGGATGGCAATTCCAGTCATGGTCGGCAGGTGGTTGCCTCTACCGAAGACTTGATCCTGCATCTGGCCCAGGAAGTGAAACGGGCCACGACCGTGATTCAGGCACTGGAGCACAGCAGCAGCCAGATCAGTGCCGTGCTGGATGTCATCCGGGGCATTGCGGAGCAGACCAATCTGCTGGCCCTGAATGCGGCCATCGAGGCGGCCCGTGCCGGTGAGCATGGTCGGGGGTTTGCCGTGGTGGCCGACGAAGTGCGCAGCCTGGCCACCCGGACCCAGAACTCCACCCAGGAGATCCAGACCATGATCCAGAAGCTGCAGGCAGGCGCCCGTTCTTCGGTGAGCGTGATGCAGGAAAGTCTGCAGCAGGCGGAAAGGAGCGTGAGTCAGGCCCGGGACGCGGCCGCCGCGCTGGAGGCCATCACCCGTGACGTGAAGTCCATCACGGACATGAGTACCCAGATTGCCACGGCGGTGAATGAACAGAGTCTGGTCAGCGAAGAAATCAATCGCAGCATCACCCGGATAAGGGAGGCCGCGGACAGCAACGCCCGGGACAGCCGTAGTATCGAGGCGCTGGCGGTGGGGGTGGCCGGGCTGGCTTCGGAACTGCGACTGCTGGCGGCGCACTTCTGGGACAGGAAGCAGTGAGCAGGTCGTCGTTCCGGGTTTGTCGGGCCGACCTCCATTACATTACCGAGAGCTTGCCTCCATGAAGAAGAATCTACCGGTTACAGGACGGGAGAGAACCTTTTCCAGCCAGGTCAATATTCTTTCGACCACCGATCTCAAGGGCATCATCACGGACGTTAATGGGGATTTCGTCGAGATCAGCGGCTATACGGAAGCCGAGCTGCTGAACAAGAACCACAATATCCTGCGCCACCCTGACATGCCGCCGGCCGCATTCCAGAACCTTTGGGATTCGCTCAAGGCCGGCAGAAGCTGGATGGGGTTGGTCAAGAATCGCTGCAAGAATGGCGATCACTACTGGGTCAACGCCTATGTCACCCCGATTCGAAAGGAGGGCCGGGTGGTGGAATACCAGTCCGTGCGTACCCGTCCCGACAGGGAACTGGTGCAACGGGCGGAAGCCGTCTATGCCCAGGTCATGGCCGGCAGGTTGCCTCGGGCACTCCGATGGCCGTTGCCCGGGGTGCGGGTTCGTTTGCCGGTGCTGATCCTCGCCGCCGCGACGGTGGGCGGGGTACTGGGGCTTTTCGCGGGTGGCTCGGCCGCGCAGGTGCTGGCACCAGTGGCCGGGTTCGGCGTCCTGGCCGGCGCCTGGGCCTGGTTTGGTTTATCTCCCCTGGCCCGATTGCAGCAGCGTGCGCGGGCGGTGGTTCATAACCCGCTCTGCCAGTTTGTCTATACCGGCCGCACCGATGAATACGGGGAGATCGACTTCGCGCTGCGCATGCTGTCGGCCGAGACGGGGGCGGCGGTGGGGCGTGTGGCGGAAGCCGCCAAGCGTCTGTCCGAGCAGACCCGGGAGATGGTGACCAGCGTGGAGAAATCCCGCAAGTCGATCATGGCCCAGCAGGCGGAGACGGAGCAGGTGGCCACCGCCGTCAACCAGATGTCCGCCAGTGTGCAGGAAGTGGCATCCAGTGCCCGACATACCGCGCAATCCGCAGAACATGCCGATCAAGGTGCTGCCTCCGGTCGCCGATTGGTGGTGGAAACCGGCGCCGCCATCGGTCACCTGTCCCGGGAGGTGGACCGGGCAACCCAGGTGATTCATGACCTGCAGACACGCAGTAACGAGATCAGCAAGGTGGTGGAGGTGATCCAGGGGATCGCGGAACAGACCAACCTGCTGGCCCTGAACGCGGCCATCGAGGCGGCCCGGGCCGGCGAGGAAGGGCGCGGCTTTGCGGTGGTGGCCGATGAGGTGCGCAGCCTGGCTTCGCGCACCCAGAAGTCCACCCAGGAGATCCAGGACATGATCGAAAAGCTCCAGGCCGGTGCCGGGTCATCGGTGCAGGTGATGGGGCAGAGCCGGGAGCAGGCCGAGCGTTGCGTGGTTCAGGCAGAAGAGGCCGCCGAGTCCCTGGAGGCCATTACCCGTAGCGTAGGGGCCATCACCGAAATGAGCATCCAGATCGCCACGGCGGTGGATCAGCAAAGTGCCGTGAGCGAAGACATCAACCGCAGTGTCACGAACATCCGTTACAGCGCCGAAGAAAACGCCGATGCCATTCTCAAGATCGAACAGGCCGCCGGTGAACTGGCGGACCTGTCACGGCATCTGGAATTGCTGGCGATGCAGTTCTGGGACCGGGTTCACTGAAACTGCTTGAGTGCCGCCGCCAGCTCCGGGTGTTGCCGGGCCTGTTCCGGCACCGGCACCCCCCGGGCCAGGGCATCCCAGGCCTGCCGGATGCTGGCGGCACCACCGCGGGGACCCATGGCATGGCCGAATACACCGCGTCCCGGCACGAAACCGAAGTCCACGCTGCCCACCTTCTCGTACACCCGCTGCAGGGTGGCGGCGGAATCGCTGCCGCCGGGCACCGGCAGGCAGGGCTTGATGGGGCCTATGTCTTCCAGGCAGGCGCGGACATTGGCCATGACCTCCTCGTCGCTGGTCATCATGCGTGGCCCGAAACCCGGCATGATCACCGAGTCATAGCCGGCCAGACGCTGCAGCCGGGTGATGACCCGGGAGTGGATGCCGTAGTGGGGCAGGCGGCTGAAGGCGGCAATGAAGGGAAAATGCCCGAACAGGGGGACCTGAGTGTGCTTGCGGAGCATCCGCACCGCGGATAGCCCCACCGGCATGGCGTTCACCAGCAGGGCATTGGCGCCCCGTGCCACGGCGATGTCGTGAAGCTCGGTCAGACGATCCACTTCGTCGGTGATGTTGGCCATGTACATCTTTGGGGTGCCGGTTTCCTGCTCGGCCCGTCGCCGGGCCTCGCCCAGATGGCGGCAGCGCTCATCCAGGGGGGACCAGTCCGGATCGGCCAGCATCTCGTCGTCCTTGGCAATGTCCAGCCCGCCCAGCCAGGCTTCACTGGCAATGGCCGAGAACGCTTCGGGTGGCAGTCCGATGTTGGGTTTGATGACCCCCAAAAAAATGGGGCGGTCATGGGCATGGAGCAGCTCACGCAGCCCCTGTACCCCGAATTTTGGCCCCTGGAAGGCCCTGAGGAAGACCTCGGGGAAGTGGATGTCCATCAGCTTGATCAGGGGGATGCCCGGGGTGAAGAACGGACCTTCGCCGCAGACCGCCGACAGCAGGTTGGGAATCCGGGGGCCGAAGTTCTCGTGGGGATGGGCGATGCGGACCCGGCAGGCGAAAATGCGCCCTTCGGCGGCATGGGTGACCGGATAGCTCAGGGCTTCCCGCTCTTCCAGGATTTCCATCTCGATCACCTTGGCCGCGAACCGGGGACGCAGGTCTTCGTCCACATCCACCCGCTTCCACTGGGCGGTGGACTGTTCGCTGCACAGGTGGGCCACTGCCAGGCGTGGGTCACCCACGCATTCCAGTTCGTAGTCCAGGATCAGATAGCGGTTCAGATCCAGATCGGCAGGATCGGCGAAGAAACCTTCAATGTCGGCGGGCTGCATCGGCTTTAGTCGGTTCCCATGAAATGTACGGTCAGACGGCGCTCGGGGCGAGGACCGTCCAGTTCGATGAAGAAGATGGACTGCCAGGTGCCGAGAACCAACTCGCCGTCCACGATGGGAATGGTTTCGGAGGCGTTCATGAACAGTCCCATGAGATGGGAATGGGCGTTGTCCCGGCCGTCCACGGGGTTTTCGTTGTGAAGGTAGTCGCCGTCACGGGGCACCAGACGCTTGAGGTGGGTGAGCATGTCCCGCTGCAGCATGGGTTCCTGCTCGTTGAGATTCACGCAGGCGGTGGTGTGCCGGGAGATCACGGTGCAGATGCCGTTGCGGATGCCGCTATCCGTGAACAGATCCTTCACCTGCCGGGTGACATCGATGATCTGGATGGGGGCCTCGGTGCGAAGGCGGATATCGTGGTGTGAGATCTTCATCGTCGCTGGACGGCTCTCGGTCTCGGTCGGGATGCCGAAGCGTAACCCGACCGAGGCGAGATATCCAGCGGGTGGTCAGTCCGCGACCTTTTCCGCCATGGCGGGCTGGGGCTGAGGCGAGGCTTGGGGTTGGGAGGGCGTTTCGGTGCGCGTCGCCTGGCTGGTGGGCCTGGGTCTGGAACGAATCCCCAGCAGGTTCAGCATGAAGGGGAAGGCCAGGATCGCGAACAGGGCACCGAAGCCGATGCTGGCGCCGATCAGGGCCAGATAGTCGATGCCGGACAGGGCCGCCCAGCTGGACTTGGTGATGGTCGGCAGGGTGATCATGGAGAGTATGAAAATGAAGACCCCGAAGCCGACGGTCACATAGGCCGGCAGGATCCAGCAGGTCTTGCAGCCCGAGGAGCGCTTGAGGAAATAGAAGGTCAGTGCAAAGTCCAGCAGCAGGAACAGCCCGATAAACCACAGCCAGCCCCGGAAGAACTCCAGGACCACTGCCAATAACCCCAGGATTGAAAATGCCATTGCCGATTCCTCTCTAAAAATGTTCTGAAAAAGTCATGACGGCGCCTCAGATACGGCCCCGGAGCATGGCTTTGTAGGCGGCCAGCAGCAGACGGTCCTTCATGACCCAGGGTACCCAGTGCTCCTGATAGGGGCTGATGAAGGGGAAGGAGGGCTTCATCTTCAGGTCGTAATCGAACTCCACCAGAATGGCCTGACCCAACTCGGTGATCAGGGGGCAGGAGGTATAGCCGTCGTAAGCCGCGTTGAGCTGACTGCCCTGAATGGTCCGGATCATGTTCTCCACCGCCACCGGCACCTGGGCCTTGACACTGGCCGCGGTCTTGCCGATGGGGACGCCGTTGATGTCGCCGGCGCCGAACACATTGGGATAGCGCTTGTGCTGCAGGGTGAAGCGGTCCACCTCCAGCCAACCGGTGAAGGGAACCTCGCGGGCCGCCAGCTCACTGTTGCGCAGGGAATCGGGGGCGCTCATGGGCGGCACCACGTGGATGAAATCGTAATCCAGGGTCTCGTCACCCAGGGGGGTGGCAAAGGTGGCGGTCTTGCGCTCGGGATCAATGGCCTTGAGGGGATGATCCCAGTGGATATGAATGCCCCGTTCGGGGAAGTTCTTGCGCAGGAAGTCGTCGGTGTGGGGCTGGGAAAACAGGCCGGTACCGGGGGGCAGGTAGTGCATCTCGGCGCGATCCCGGGTGCCGCGCTCCTTCATTCGGCTTTCCGTGAGCATGGCCACCTTGAGCGGGGCGCCGGCGCATTTCATGTCACCCCGCGGGCGGGTGAACAGGCCGATGCCGCCCTCGTTCACGAAATGGTCGACGGCCTGCCAGGTGCGTTCGGCCAGTTCCGGCTTGTCATAGACGCAGCCCACGCCCCGGTGACCGATGAGATTCTCCGACATGCCGTCAATGGCGGTGTAGTTGACCTGCAGTCCGGTGGCCACCATGAGGAAGTCATAGTCGATGGTGCGACCGGTTTCGGTCACCACCCGGTTGTTGTCCGGATCGTATTCGGCGACCATGTCGTGAACCCAGTTGACACTGGAGGGGACGTAGCGCCGGTTCCGGTCCAGGAGCTTTTCCGTCTGCCAGACGCCGGTGGCCACCAGGGTCAGGCCGGGCTGGTAATAGTGGTCCTGGCGACGATCGATCAGGGTGATGTCCGCTCCATCCAGTTCCCGGGCCAGCCGGGTGGCGCAGGAAAGACCGGCGGCACCGGCACCGACGATGACGATGCGGGCGTTGGTGGGAACGGCCCGGGCAGCGGCCGGATACATCATGCCGCCGGTGCCCACGGCGGCCCCCGCCAGCAGGGCGCCACCGCCGGAAAGCTTGAGGAAATCCCGGCGTGAGAGACCGGAGTGCTTCAGGGCACGCTCAACCGCGTCTTTTGCGTGCTTGTCATCTTGGCTGCTCATCTTTGCTTCATCTCCATTCCTGCTTGGTGGACGGCCGCAACGGACTTTCCGTGCATGCCGACAGGGCGGTTTGCTCGACTGGGTCGATGCTTTATTGGATAGATCATAAGTATATTAACATGTTGCCGGCGCGTTGAATCCTCCGAACCGTTACAATGATGCGCCAGATCCCAAATCCACGTCTTCATAACCGGCGGGCCCTTGCGGCCCGGCTTTGCGGAACGAACTTTATGAATGCCAATCCCAGCCCCATCCAGCCCATTGAACTCAAGGGGCGCATGATCCTGGTATCCATTCTTCGGCTGCATGATGCGGATACCCATCGACTGAATGAGGCGCTGAATGCCCGCATGCGGGAGGCCCCCGAGCTGATGCGGGACATGCCCCTGCTGGTGGACCTGGAGCATCTGGCGGACACGTCGGTGGAGACCCTGACGCAGGTGATCGAAACCGTGCGCGGGCGGGGATTCAAGCTCATCGGATTGCAGCAGGGGACCGCGGCCCAGTCCGTCGCCTCCAGGGTGGGGCTGCCACTGATTGTCCTGGGCGGCAAGGGGGGCGAGATCCCGCTCCGTGTCGCCCCTTCCCCGCAGGCCGAGCCCGCGAACGAACCCGCCCCCGCCGCACATCAGGAATCGGCACCGGTGCAGGCGCTGCATACGGCTTCGCTGGTGGTGAATCAGCCGGTGCGTTCCGGCCAGCAGGTCTATGCCCGGGGGGGCGATCTGATCGTCCTGGGGACGGTGTCGGCGGGGGCCGAGCTGCTGGCCGACGGGCATATCCATGTGTACGGCACCCTGCGGGGCAAGGCCCTGGCCGGGGTCCGCGGCATGACGGGGGCAAGAATCTTCTGCCGGCGCCTGGATGCGGAACTGGTATCCATTGCCGGGCATTATCGGATCGCGGAGGATATCCTTGATGCCGAACGGGGAGATCACCGGCTGGTGACCCTGGCCGGCGAGACCATCAACATTTCGGAAATCTAGCGCAGAATTTCAAGGAGATGCAGGCTATATGGCACGCATTGTAGTAATTACCTCAGGCAAGGGCGGCGTCGGCAAGACCACGACCTCGGCGGCCGTGGCCACCGGCCTGGCCCTGGAAGGGCACAAAACCGCCGTCATCGACTTTGACGTGGGTCTGCGCAACCTGGATCTCATCATGGGGTGCGAGCGGCGGGTGGTCTACGATTTTGTCAATGTGATCAACGGTGACGCCAATCTGTGCCAGGCCCTGATCAAGGACAAACGCACGGACAACCTGTTCATCCTGCCCGCCTCCCAGACCCGTGACAAGGACGCCCTGACGGAGGAAGGGGTGGAAAAGGTGCTGGATGAGCTGAGTCAGGAATTCGACTATATCGTCTGCGACAGCCCGGCCGGCATCGAGCGGGGGGCCATGATGGCCGCCTATTTTGCCGATGAGGCTATCGTGGTGACCAATCCCGAGGTCTCCAGCGTCCGTGACTCGGACCGGATGCTGGGCATCCTCTCCAGCAAGACCCGCAAGGCGGAGCGGGGCGAAGGTCCCTTGCCGGCCAAGCTGCTGCTGACCCGTTATTCCCCCGAGCGGGTGGAAAGGGGCGAGATGCTCAGTGTGGATGATGTCACCGAGATCCTGTCCATCGACATGCTGGGGGTGATTCCCGAATCCCAGTCGGTGCTCAATGCCTCCAATGCGGGCATGCCGGTGATTCTGGACGAAGAGTCCGACGCCGGGCAGGCCTATCGTGACGCGGTAGCCCGTTTTCTGGGCGAAGACCGCCCGCACCGTTTTCTCACCACGCAGAAGAAGGGGCTCTTCGGACGCCTGTTCAGGGGTTAATGGCCATGAAAGGCATTTTCAATTACTTTCGTTCACCCCGACAGGGCAGCGCCAAGGTGGCCAAGGAACGTCTGCAGGTGATCGTGGCGCGGGAGCGGAGCCACCGCTCCGGTCCCGACTATCTGCCGGCCTTGCACCGGGAACTGCTGGAAGTCATTCGCAAGTACGTCCAGGTGGGGGACGAGGCGGTGCAGATGAGTCTGGAAAATCAGGGCGATTGCGAGATTCTGGAGGTCAACATCACCTTGTCCGAGCCTGAACGACAGGGGTAGTCATGGCTTGGCAGCGGCCCCCGGTTCCAGCTCCATTGCCCAGGGGCCGGGGCGGCTGGGCACCGAGCACAGCTGCTGCAGCCGGGTGCTGAAACGCTGCCGCGACATGGGTACGGCCCCCATGCGGGTCAGGTGCTCGGAAGGGGTCTGACAGTCCAGCAGCGGATATCCCCAGTGGTCCAGATGACGGCACAGGGTGACCAGGGCCACCTTGGAGGCATCCGGGACCTGGCTGAACATGGACTCGCCGAAGAATACCCGCCCCATGCTCACTCCATAGAGTCCTCCCACCAGTACGTCATCTTCCCAGACCTCCACCGAATGGGCGTGTCCGGTATGGTGCAGCTGGATGAAGGCCTGCTGCATCCCGTAGGTGATCCAGGTGCCGTGAACCCCTCGCCGGGGGCCTGCGCACCCCTTGATGACATCGGCGAAGGCCTGGTCGAAGGTCACCTGGAAGCGATGTCCGCGCAGGACCTTGCCCAGGCTGCGGCTCACCTTCACCTGGGAAGGGTAGAGGATGGTGCGGGGGTCCGGCGACCACCAGAGGATGGGCTGACCCGCCTCGTACCAGGGAAAGATGCCGTGACGGTAGGCATTGAGCAGTCTGGGCAGGCTCAGGTCGCCGCCGGCGGCCAACAGGCCGTTGGGCTCACGCAGGGCGCGCTCCACCGGCGGAAACGGCTCATCGCTCTGTCCGGGGTGCAGCCAGGTGAGGGAATGCATATCGTTGTTGCCAGACATGGTCCGTGATCCCTTTGGGTGTCCGGGATACAGCCTAACCCGAGCCGGACTCCGCTTCCACCCGGAACGGCGACAGACGCATCAGTTGTTCGCACTGGATTGCCATGGCCGCCTGCTCCCGCTGACAGAACGCGGCCACCGCACCCCGGAGTCCCGGATGGGTAATCCAGTGTCCCGACCAGGTCCGGGTGGGCAGAAACCCCCGACTGATCTTGTGTTCTCCCTGGGCGCCCGGCTCAAACCTCGCCAGACCCTGTTGGATGCAGTAGTCGATGCCCTGGTAGTAACAGGCTTCAAAATGCAGGGCATCGTAATCCCGGATGCAGCCCCAGTAGCGGCCGTAGAGGGTGTCCTTGCCCCGGTAGCACAGGGCCGCCGCCACCGGTTCGCCGTCCTCTTCCACCAGGAACATGACCACCTGTCGTCCCAGGGTGCGGCCGGTTTCCTGAAAAAAGCCCAGGCTCAGGGTCGGAATCCCCATCTTGCGTTCGAAGGTGCTCACATAAAAGTGGTGGAACACCGCCCATAGGTCCCGGCTCACCTCGTCACCGTGCAGTACCCGGATATCCAGTCCCTGTTCCTGCACCCGGCGCCGTTCACGTCGGACGTTCTTGCGCTTCTTGGCACTGAAACGCTCTATAAAGTCGTCGAAATCCCGGTAATTCTCGTTATGCCAGTGATACTGGCAGCCCATGCGCAGGGTCAGGCCGGCCGCCTGCAGCGCCCGGCTGTCCTCGTGTTCCGGGAACAGCACATGCAGTCCGGACAACTCGCCCGCATGGGTCAGCTCGATGGCCTGCTGGATCAGTACCTGTTGCAGGGCCTTCCGGTCATGGTCGGGGTGGACCAGCAGACGGGTACCGGTGGCCGGGGTATAGGGGATCGAGCAGACCAGTTTGGGGTAGTAGTTCAGTCCTGACTGGCGCCAGGCCTGTTCCCAGGCCCAGTCGAAGACGAACTCGCCGTAGTTGTTGGTCTTGATGTAGAGGGGCAGGGCGGCGACCAGTTCACCGCCCGGCTGGTGCAGGGTGACATGCCGGGGATACCAGCCGAACCGGCTGCCCAGGCAGTCATGGCGTTCCAGGGCACAGAGGAAGGCATGGCTGAGGAAGGGTTCATCCCGCCCGCCCAGGGCATCCCACTCGGCGGCGGGCAGGGCGGACAGGTCATCGCTGATGCGGCATTCCAGCACGCCCGGGTGATCCATGATGAAGCCTCCGAGTGGAATGGGCCTACCGTGCGGGCGAAGCATTCCCCGTGGAGGGCCGCGCCCGCGGCACCCTCAACCGCCTTCCAGAAAACGCTCCGCATCCAGGGCCGCCATGCAGCCGGAACCGGCCGAGGTCACCGCCTGACGATAGACATGGTCCATCACATCCCCGGCGGCAAACACCCCCGGCACACTGGTGGCCGTGGCATTACCATCCAGACCACTTTTCACCCGAATGTATCCATTGTTCATCTCCAGCTGGCCCTGAAACAGGTCGGTATTGGGCTTGTGGCCGATGGCGATGAAGATCCCCTGCAGCGCCACATCCCGGGTCTGCCCGGACTGCACATCCTTGATCCGCATGCCGGTCACGCCCAGATTGTCGCCCAGGACCTCGTCCAGCACATGGTTCCACTCGATGCTCACCTTGCCCTGGCGTTCCTTCTCGAACAGATGATCCTGCATGATCTTCTCCGCCCGCAACTTGTCCCGACGGTGCACCAGGGTGACATGCTCGGCGATGTTGGACAGGTACAGGGCCTCTTCCACGGCGGTGTTGCCGCCGCCGATCACCGCCACCTTCTGGCCGCGATAGAAAAAACCGTCACAGGTGGCGCAGGCGGAGATGCCCCGGCCCTTGAAGGCCTCCTCGGAGGGCAGCCCCAGGTACATGGCCGAGGCCCCGGTGGCGATGATGAGGGCATCACAGGTATAGGTGCCGGTGTCGCCGGTGAGGGTGAAGGGACGCTGCTTCAGGTCGGCGGTATGGATGTGATCGAAGATGATCTCGGTATTGAAGCGTTCCGCGTGGCGTTTCATCCGCTCCATGAGTTCCGGCCCCTGTACCCCCTGGTCGTCCCCGGGCCAGTTGTCCACTTCCGTGGTGGTGGTGAGCTGGCCACCCTGCTGCAGACCGGTGATCATGACCGGCTTGAGGTTGGCACGGGCAGCGTACACTGCAGCGGTATATCCGGCGGGGCCGGAGCCGAGAATGAGCAGGCGGCAATGTCTGGGGGCAGTCATGGGAAACGGTTCTCCTGGGGAAATGAAGGATGCGGTCAAAATCCGAGCCGCCTAATCTACTTTGAAGCCCCGGCGGCGCCAAGTCCCCGGCAGGATGTACAATACCGACGCGAAGTCCCAAAAAAGGGACTTGAAACCCTTCAAGGGGTTAAACTCGACGGCTTACCCTGA
Organism: Ectothiorhodospira sp. PHS-1; assembly: GCF_000225005.1. NCBI lineage: Bacteria > Pseudomonadati > Pseudomonadota > Gammaproteobacteria > Chromatiales > Ectothiorhodospiraceae > Ectothiorhodospira > Ectothiorhodospira sp. PHS-1. The sequence continues at coordinate 22,711 of NZ_AGBG01000022.1, forward strand.
TTCTCACACTCAAGCCCCTGACACGACCTGACCATTGGCCAGAGCAAAATCCAAGAAAACGGCGGACAAGCCCGCCCGCAAGCCTGCTTCCGCACCGCGACCCATCAGCGCCCATCTGCGCCGTGCCCTGCGCGAGGGCACCCTGCTGGTGCTGACGGCGGCGGCTGCCTACCTGTTCATCGCCCTGGCCAGCTACAGCCCCACCGACCCCGGCTGGTCCCAGACCGGGACCGGCATGAAGGTCACCAACCTGGGGGGAAGGGCGGGGGCCTGGTTTGCCGATGTGTTCTTCCATCTCTTCGGCTATCTGGCCTATCTGGCGCCGGTGGTGGTGGCCTACAGCGGCTGGCTGGTCTTTCGCGGCCGCAAGGATACCGGTGAGCTGGACCTGCATGCCCTGGGCGTGCGCTGGCTGGGGTTTGTCATCACCCTGGCCGCCGGCTGCGGTCTGGCGACCCTGCACTTTTTGCCGGGCGCGTTGCCCATGAATGCCGGCGGCATCCTGGGCGAGGTGATCGGCGAGGGGCTGGTACCGATCTTTCACCTGCTGGGCGTCACCCTGTTCCTGCTGGCCCTGTTCCTGACCGGCGTGACCCTGCTCACCGGGCTGTCCTGGTTGTCCCTGATGGATCGACTGGGGCGCTACACCCTCCAGGGGGTGGACTGGACCCTGGAATGGATCGCCACGGCCCGGGAGCGCCATGCCGGACGCAAGGCCCGCAAGGAACGGGAAGCCAGGGAAAGCGCCGCCCGAGCCGCCACCCCGGAGCAGGAAGCCCCGCGCCCGCGGTCCCAACCCAAGGTGGAGCCCCGGATCGCCACCCTGCAGGAAGTCCGGGAACCGGACGAGGTAGAAAAACCGGCGCCGAAGATCAAGGCCCGGGTGGAACCGGTCCTGGAAGCGGCGTTGCCCACGCCCGTCACCCCGCCCAAGCCTCCCGCGCCCAAGCGACAGCCCTCCCTGTTTAACGTCGGCGAAATCCCCCCGGACGCCTTCCCGAGCCTGGACCTGCTGGATGCCCCCAAGCCGCAGGAAGGGGGCTATACCGAGGAAGACCTGCACTTCATGTCCCGGCAGGTGGAGGAAAAACTGCGGGACTTCGGGGTCCAGGTGGACGTGGTGGAGGTGCATCCGGGACCGGTGATCACCCGGTTTGAACTGCAGCCGGCACCGGGCCTGAAGGTGAGCCGGATCTCCGGGCTGTCCAAGGACCTGGCCCGGGCCCTGTCGGTGATCAGTGTCCGCATCGTCGAGGTCATTCCCGGCAAGTCCACCGTGGGCCTGGAAATACCCAACCAGAAACGGGAGCTGGTGAGCCTGTCGGAGATCTTCCGGGCGCCGGTATTCGAAAAGGCCGGTTCCGCCCTCACCCTGGCCCTGGGCAAGGACATCAGCGGCCACGCAGTGGTGGCCGATCTGGCCAAGATGCCCCATCTGCTGGTGGCCGGCACCACCGGGTCGGGCAAGTCCGTGGGCATCAACGCCATGCTGCTCTCGCTGCTGTTCAAGGCCCGGCCGGACGAGGTCCGTCTGATCCTCATCGATCCGAAGATGCTGGAGCTGTCGGTGTACGAGGGCATCCCCCATTTGCTGGCCCCCGTGGTCACCGACATGAAGGACGCCTCCAACGCCCTGCGCTGGGGGGTGGCGGAAATGGAGCGTCGCTACAAGCTCATGTCCCAGATGGGCGTGCGCAACCTGGCCGGTTTCAACCGCAAGATCAAGGACGCCATCGCCGCCGGTGAACCCATCCCGGACCCGTTCTACAATCCACAGACCGCCTTCGATCCGGCGGCGCCGCCGCCGGAACTCAAGCCGTTGCCGTTCATCGTCATCGTGGTGGACGAGTTTGCCGACATGATGATGGTGGTGGGCAAGAAGGTGGAGGAACTCATCGCCCGTCTGGCGCAGAAGGCGCGGGCGGCGGGGATTCACCTGATCCTGGCCACCCAGCGCCCCTCGGTGGACGTGATCACCGGTCTCATCAAGGCCAACATCCCCACCCGCATCGCCTTCCAGGTGTCCTCCCGGGTGGATTCCCGCACCATTCTGGATCAGATGGGCGCGGAGCAACTGCTGGGGCACGGCGACATGCTCTACCTGCCCCCGGGCAGCGGGCATCCGGTGCGTCTGCACGGGGCCTTCGTGGCGGACCACGAGGTCCATCACGTGGTGGACTTCCTCAAGGCCCAGGGCGAGCCGGATTACCTGGACGATGTGCTGGAGGAACCGGAATCCGGCGCCGCGGTCGTACCAGGACTGGAGCCGGTGGATTCCGGCGAGGAGAGCGACCCCCTGTACGATCAGGCGGTGGCCATCGTGCTGGAATCCCGCAAGGCATCCATTTCCTATGTACAGCGCCGCCTCAAGATCGGTTACAACCGGGCCGCCCGGATGATCGAGGACATGGAGGCCGCCGGCGTGGTGAGCGCGCTGCAATCCAACGGCAACCGGGAAGTGCTGGCGCCGGCACCCCAGGACTGAAAACGAGATGCCAACACCCATGCGAACCCTGTTTGCCCTGATGCTGACCGCCTGCCTGAGCCTGTCGCCGGTGCTGGCGGACGATGCCCGTGCCCGACTGGATCACTTCTTCCAGGAGATGACCAGTTTCGAGGCGGTGTTCGAACAGATGGTCATCAACGAGCGGGACGAGGTCCTGCAGCATGCCCAGGGCAAGGTCTATCTCAAGCGCCCCGGCCAGTTCCGCTGGGATTATCAGACCCCCTACAACCAGCAGATCGTGGCCGACGGCCAGTATCTGTGGACCTACGACGAAGACCTGGCCCAGGCCACGGTGCAGGAGATGGGCGCCGTGCTGGGGCGTACCCCCATCATGCTGTTGTCCGAACCCCGGGCGCTGGAGGAGGACTTCGAGGTGGCCTCCGAGGGCAATCACCAGGGCCTGAGCTGGCTGTCCCTGACCCCCCATTCCGGCGACACCGATTTTCAGCGCATTCTCATCGGCCTGGACGAGCGCACCGTGCGGATGATGGTGCTCTATGACCAGTTCGGCCAGCAGACCCGCATCCGCTTTGAAGACATGCGGCTCAACCCCCGCATCCCCGATGCCCGTTTCCGCTTCGAGCCGCCGGCCGGGGTGGATGTGATGAGGAACTGAGCACCGCGGCTGCCCGGCGCAACGAGGCAAGCCGGCGAGGTGGAAAGGATTAGGGGCGGCGCCGCTTCAGGTACCGTATCAGACCTTCCCGGTTCACCGCCCGGGTGCTCCAGTTGAATTCGATGGAGGCCATGCGCAGGGCAAAGGTGATCAGGATCGTCACCCAGGCCGCCGCCACCACCGGCACCGACAGCCACTGGGTCATGGCCAGGTAGGCGGTGCCGCCCACCAGGACCGCCAGGGCATAGAACTGACCGGGCTTTAGGATCAGAGGCGGATCACCGGCGATCACGTCCCGGATCAGGCTGCCGCCGACGCCGTTGAGCACCCCCACCAGCAGGGCGGCGGGCAGTCCCAACCCGGCCTCCAGAGAGCGCTCGATGCCTACCACGGCAAAGCCGCCGATCCCGGCGGCGTCGATGATGGCCACCCCGCGACGGGTGTACCAGGGCCGTTCGCCGAACACCAGTCCGATCAGAGTGGCGGCGCCGATGGCGGCCAGGTAGCCCGGATCGGTGAGCAGCACCGGCAGCCCCTGTTGCAGGAACAGCCCGTCCCGCAGCAGACCACCACCCGCGCCGGTGACCAGGGCAAGGAAGAACATGCCGATCAGGTCATACCCCTTGCGCATGGCCACCACCACGCCGGACAGGGCAAAGACGAAGACGGCGCCCAGATCGAAGTAGGCGGGAAGGGCGAAGCTTTCGGGGGACATGCCCGGAGTATAATCCTTATCGGGTCAGTCCGGCATAGAGCATCGGCAGGGTTTCCGGCAGTCGGGCCACATGGTCCACCACCATGTAGCGCCGCGCCCCGAAGATCCGCTCCACATAGTCATCCGCGTGGGGGTCCAGGCTCATGCAGAAACTGTAGACCCCGTGCTTGGCCACTTCCTCCACTGCATGCTTGGCATCCTGACGCAGGTACTGGGGATCCCGCACGTCCGTATCCGCCGGTTCCCCGTCTGTCACGATCAGCAGCAGCTTGCGCCGCGAGGGTTGCCGCCGCAGATGCTCCCCGGCATGGCGGATCGCCGTACCCATGCGGGTGGACATCTGCCCCGTCATTCCCGCCAGACGGGCCTTCACGGTGTCGTCATAGGGGGCGTCGAAATCCTTGAACCGGTAATACTCCACGTCATGACGGCCATCGGAATCAAAGCCGTGAATGGCAAAGGGATCGCCGATCTTCGCCAAGGCCCCCGCCAGCAGCGCCGTGGCCTCCCGGGCCAGATCCAGCACCGTGCTGTCGGTGCCGCGCACCTTGTCGTTGGTGGATTCGGACAGGTCGATCAGCACCAGGACCGACAGGTCCCGCACCTTGCGCTCGGTGCGGATATGCACCCGGGTGTCCGGCTGTCGTCCCATGCGCAGATCCACCAGGGACTCCACCACCGCGTTCAGATCCAGTTCGTCCCCGTCCGGCTGGCGCCGATAGCGCTGCACGCCCTGGGGCTGCATGGCCTCGATCAGGTATTTCAGACGGCTGATCAGCGGCTTGTGCCGTTGCGTCACCGCGTCGATCTCGGCCGGGTCCCCGGTCCGGGGGCGGCGCTCCAGCAAGGTGCACCAGTGGGGGCGCTCCAGCTGCATCTGGTAATCCCATTCCGGGTAATGGAACGGGGCCGACACCGGCGGCTTGCCTTCCTGCTCGTTGAGGCTGGTCTCTTCCTCGTCGCAGAAGAACTCGGTGCTCAGGGTCCAGATCTCCTGGGCGTCATCCCCGGCAAAGGGCACGTCCAGTCCGTTGACCATTTCCATGAGGGTGACGTTGCGCCGTACCTGGGGCCGATCCCAAAGACGGATCAGGTCCACGTCGTCCTGCTCGCCCAGGGTCCACAGATACCGGTTGTCATCCCGATACAGCACCGGGATGTGGTGATGACGGGTGCTGAAGGGTTCGTCGGTGGGGAAGGCCGGCGCCAATTGATGGGCCAGGTCCCAGGCCAGGCCGTGGCGGGTCAGGTCGGCGGCGGCGTCATCGAACCGGGCCCGCGCCCGCTGCACGAAGGGGTGTGGGTCCGGGTAGTCCGGGTCCAGCAGGGCGCGAGCGGTGCGGCCCAGCAGGGCGGTGGTACCGTCGCCGTCCTCGGGTCCGGTCACATGCATGGGCAACCAGAGCTGGCGCAGGCCGGGGAAGGCGGCCAGGGCCAGGGCCTCCACCCGGGCATCCTCGAACAGTCCCACCAGCAGGCCGGTGAGACCGCCGGGATCGTCCGCCGGCATGGGGGCGCGGCTGTGGACCAGATGGGCCGCCCCGTGGGCCGCCGTGGCCCGATAGATCTGCAGGCCGCCGATGCCGAACCCGTCGTCATAGGCATCGGGTACGTAGAGGGTGAAGCCGTCGATGAAGGGGCGCATCCCCTCGCGGGATTCGAAGTCGCCGCTGGTGGGGCGCAGGAAAAAATCCCGGGCCCAGAGGGCACGCAGATACATGTTGATCCGTCGCTGCACGTCCACGAACAGGGTGCCGCGCCGTTCGTTCTGGAACACCGAGCGGGATTCGGGCGTCTCCAGCCCGAAATAGGCGGTCTGGGCCTTGAAGTCCCGACCATGGACCTTGGCCCCCCACAGGGCCCAGCGCCGCAGTCCCCCCAGGGTGAGATGGGTGAGCAGCGGGTCCAGGTGTTCCAGCATGGGCCGCACCCCGCGGGGCACCTGGGCCACCAGGTTGTCCAGCAGACGCAGATACCCCTTGAACAGGGTCGGGTCCGCCAGTCGTCGGGAGGCCACCGGGCTGGTGGCGATCACCAGGCTGATGACCGCGCCGCTGGTCTTGGACGAGAGCTTGATGACGCTCTCGATCAGGTCCATCACCGCGTCTTCCCCCAGTTCCCGGGCCACCACGGGGCTCTCCTGGATGAAGGCCGCCACGGGTTCGGTGCCCTTGCCCAGGGCGTGGAGGGCGCGGGCGCCTTCCATGTAGTAGTTTTTCAGGCCCGTGGAGCTGAAGCTGCGCACCGCTTCCTGCCAGGCCGATTCCAGCACCTCGACGGCATGGCCGCCCAGGTCCTCCAGCAGTTCGGGGTAGTCTTCCAGATGGACGCTCATGGGCCTGATCCTCCTCCCGTGTCAGGGCATCAGAAAAAGGTGGTGACCGCCGCGTCCAGGGCGTCGCGCATGTCCGGATCGTCGGTGAGGGGACGCACCAGGGCCATGCGGCAGGCGGCCAGGGGTTCCACGTCGCGGGCGATCAGGGAACCGGCATGGACCAGCATGCGGGTGGAAATGCCTTCATCCAGGCCGTGGCCCTTCAGGTTCCTGGCCCGTTCCGCCACGCTCACCAGCTTCTTCGCCGTGTCGGTGGCGATGCCGGTTTCATGGGCGACGATCTCCGCCTCCAGGCCCGCTTCCGGGTAATCGAAGTCCAGGGCACCGAAACGCTGCTTGGTGGACTGCTTGAGATCCTTCATCAGGCTCTGGTAGCCGGGGTTGTAGGAGATGACCAGCTGGAAGTCGGGATGGGCGCGCACCAGTTCGCCCTTCTTTTCCAGCGGCAGCACCCGGCGGTTGTCGGTGAGGGGATGGATCACCACCACCGTGTCCTGACGGGCTTCCACCACTTCGTCCAGGTAGCAGATGGCGCCATGGCGGGCGGCCAGGGTGAGGGGACCGTCCTGCCAGCGGGTGCCGTCGGCATCCAGCAGATAGCGGCCCACCAGGTCCGAAGCGGTCATGTCCTCGTTGCAGGCCACGGTGATCAGGGGCTTGCCCAGCTTCCAGGCCATGTATTCCACAAACCGGGTCTTGCCGCAGCCGGTGGGACCCTTGAGCATCATGGGCATGCGCACGGCATAGGCGGCCTCGTACAGGGCCACTTCATCACCGACGGCGCGGTAGTAGGGTTCTTCCTTGATCTGATAATCGCGGATGGTGTCGTGCATGAGTCACTCCCGGAGAACCAGGGCCCCTCTCCCCAAGGGGAGAGGGGGTGGGGTGAGGGGAAAGCTTACTCGCCGCGATGGACGACGAAGGAAGTTCCCTGGCACTGGGCGAAGTTGTCATAGCCGATCACGCGCACCAGGTGATCGGGATGCTCGTTCTTGCAGGCCTCTACTTCGGCCAGCACCGTTTCCACCGACTGCTCGCCGAACATGGGCAGCTTCCACATGTACCAGAAGGAGCCGAAGGCATTTTCCGGTTCGCTGTGCTCGATGGCCGGGTTCCAGCCCTTGCTGATCATATATTCCACCTGCTTGCGCACCTGGTCGGCGGTCATCTGCGGCAGATAGGAGAAGGTTTCGTACTTTTCGGACTGCTTGAAGCTCTGGATCTCGGACATGGTCTTATCCTCTATTCAGTGTCTGGGGGGCGGGGCGGCCCGACGGCCGCCCCCGGCAAGGCTGCTTAGCGGTGCTGCACGTCCAGCTTGTCCACGGTATCGAACTCGAACTTGATCTCTTTCCAGGTTTCCATGGCGATCTTGAGTTCGGGGCTGTGCTGGGCGGCGGCGATGAGGATGTCCTTGCCTTCCTTCTCCAGTTCACGTCCTTCGTTGCGGGCCTGCACACAGGCTTCCAGGGCCACGCGGTTGGCGGAAGCGCCGGCGGCGTTGCCCCAGGGGTGACCCAGGGTGCCGCCACCGAACTGCAGCACCGAGTCGTCACCGAAGATGGTGACCAGGGACGGCATGTGCCAGACGTGGATGCCGCCGGAGGCCACCGCGAAGACACCGGGCATGGCGCCCCAGTCCTGATCGAAGAAGATGCCGCGGGAGCGGTCTTCCTTGATATAGGACTCGCGCAGCAGATCGATCCAGCCCATGGTGGCGGCGCGGTCGCCTTCCAGCTTGCCCACCACGGTGCCGGTGTGCAGGTGGTCGCCGCCGGACAGGCGCAGGATCTTGGCCAGCACCCGGAAGTGGATGCCGTGGCGGGGATGACGGTCCATGACCGCGTGCATGGCGCGGTGGATGTGCAGCAGCATGCCGTTCTCGCGGCACCAGTTGGCCAGACCCGTGTTGGCGCAGAAGCCGCCGGTGATGTAGTCGTGCATGATGATGGGGGCGCCGATTTCCTTGGCGTACTCGGCCCGCTTGTACATCTCTTCCGGGGTGGGGGCGGTCACGTTCAGGTAGTGGCCCTTGCGCTCACCGGTCTCCATCTCGGCCTTGTTGATGGCCTCCATGACGAAGTCGAAGCGCTGGCGCCAGCGCATGAAGGGCTGGGAGTTGACGTTCTCGTCGTCCTTGGTGAAGTCCAGGCCGCCGCGCAGGCATTCGTACACGGCGCGGCCGTAGTTCTTGGCGGACAGACCCAGCTTGGGCTTGATGGTGCAGCCCAGCAGGGGACGGCCGTACTTGTTCATGATGTCCCGTTCCACCTGAATGCCGTGGGGCGGGCCGCCGCAGGTCATGACGTAGGCGATGGGGAAGCGCACATCTTCCAGACGCAGGGCGCGCACGGCCTTGAAGCCGAACACGTTGCCCACCAGGGAGGTGAACACGTTCACCATCGAGCCTTCCTCGAACAGGTCGATGGGGTAGGCGATGAAGGCGTAGAAGCACTCATCGTCACCGGGCACGTCCTCGATGTGGTAGGCGCGACCCTTGTAGTGATCCAGGTCGGTGAGCAGGTCGGTCCACACGGTGGTCCAGGTACCGGTGGAGGATTCGGCGGCCACTGCGGCAGCGGCTTCCTCGCGATCCACGCCCGGCTGCGGGGTCACCTTGAAGCAGGCGAGGATGTCGGTATCCCGGGGGGTGTATTCCGGGGTCCAGTAGGTCTGGCGGTACTCTTTCACACCGGCACTGTAGGTCTTGACTGCCATCATCGACTCCTTTGGGCTTGATGTTTTGAACCACGTCCCGGGTCAAGCCGGGTCGTGGGTAAAGCGTACTCAAATCCGATAGACAAGAGACTACATGATCTATGGGTATAATAGATAATCAATTATGATGATTGTATGTATAAGTTATAACTTATGGTTTGTTGAGTGAGGATCAGGGTGGGGTCCATACCCGTCACTTCTATTTATGAGCAAATCCCAGGTTATAAGTGTTAAACTTTTTGGCATGAACTGAGCACCCAACCTCCTCAGGACCATGCCTCCAAGCCCCACGCCCCGCCTCCAACGCCTGTTCCCCTTCCTGACCTGGTTCCCCATGACCCTCGGCAGTCTGCGGGCGGACCTGATGGCGGGCCTGGCCGTGGCCATGGTGCTCATTCCCCAGTCCATGGCCTATGCCCAGCTGGCGGGCTTGCCCGCCGTCTACGGACTCTACGCCGCCTTCCTGCCGGTGATGGTGGCCGCCTTGTGGGGATCTTCCCGCCAGCTGGCCACCGGCCCGGCGGCCATCGTCTCCCTGCTCACCGCCTCGGCCCTCATCCCCCTGGCGGCCCCGGACTCCATGGAATACATCACCCTGGCCATCAGCCTGGCCCTGCTGGTGGGACTGTTGCAGCTGGGCATGGGACTACTGCGACTGGGGGTCCTGGTGAGCTTCATCTCCCATCCGGTCATCGTCGGTTTCACCAACGCCGCCGCCATCATCATCGTGCTCTCCCAGGTCAACCAGATCCTCGGCGTGCCCATGATCTCCGGCGGCGTGTTCCTGCAGGACATCGGGACCATGCTGATGCAGATCCCCCAGGCCCATTTGCCCACCCTGGCCATGGGCCTGGGGGCGATGCTGGCCATGTGGGGGCTGCGTCGGCGCTTTCCCCGGGTGCCCGGGGTGCTGGTGGTGGTGGTCATGGCCACGGTCATCAGCTGGGCCGTCGGCTTTGAGAAGACCCAGTCCATCACCCTGCAGGACATCCGCTCCGGCCAGGTGCAGGAACTGGTGATCCAGCTCGATACCCAGAAAACGGTACTCAGGACCGAGGATGCCCAGATCCGCACCCTGAAAAAGACCCTGGACGAACTGCCGCCCATGGAGGCCCTGAATCACCGCCATCAGGTGGATGTGCTCATCTACGACAGCCAGCGTCGGGCCGATACCATCAGCCACCTGCAGAGGGAACTCCATGGACTGCCCCTGCGCCAGGCCGGGGGCGAGCATCCGGGGTTCTATCTGGCCGATCAGCTACCGCCGGGGCTGGAACCGGAAGGTCCCGTCTGGCGCATCACCGCCGTGCGCGACAATGTCATCCATCTCAATGGCGGGGGTCACGTGGTGGGGCAGGTGGCCGCCGGCCTGCCGCCCCTGACCCTGCCTCAGCTCAGCTGGGACATGGTGACGGCATTGCTGAGCACCGCCTTCGTCATTGCCCTGGTGGGGTTTACCGAGGCCATCGCCATCGCCAAGGCCATGGCCACCCGCACCGGCCAGCGCATCGACCCCAACCAGGAACTCATCGGCCAGGGGCTGGCCAAGGTGGTGGGCAGCTTCAGCCAGGCCTATCCGGTGAGCGGTTCCTTCTCCCGCTCGGCCATCAACCTGGCCTCCGGGGCGCGCACCGGCATGTCCTCCATCTTCACCGGCCTGCTGGTGCTGCTGGTGATCCTGTTCTTCACCCCCTGGCTGTACCATCTGCCCCAGGCGGTGCTGGCGGGGATCATCATCATGGCCGTGGCCAGCCTGCTGAACCTGCGGGGGCTGCGCCAGTCCTGGGCGGCCCACTGGCATGACGGCATGGCGGCCCTGGTCACCTTTGTCGCCACCCTGGCCCTGGCGCCGAGCCTGGACAAGGGCATCCTCATCGGCGCCGGTCTGGCCCTGGTGCTGTATCTGTATCGGACCATGCATCCCCGGGTGTATGAGCTGGCCCGCACCCCGGAGGGCACCCTGGCGGATGCCCGCATCCACGGCAAGGGCGAGGAAGAGCGCATCTGCATCATCCGTTTCGACGGTTCGCTGTACTTTGCCAACGTGCCCTATTTCGAAGACGCCATTCTGGGCCTGCTGGCCCGCCACCCCAAGGCCCGTTATGTGATCATCATCGCCTCCGGGATCAATGAGCTGGATGCCTCGGGGGAGGAAGTGGTGCGCAACCTGATCTGGCGGCTGCGCAACCGGGACATCAGTCTGGTATTTGCCGGCCTCAAGCCCCAGGTGGTGGAGGTGATGAAGCGCACCGGCCTGTATGAGCAGGTGGGAGAGGGGTTCATGTTCCCCTCCACCGACGCCGCGATCCGCGCCCTGGAAGGGCGTCTGGCGGAGCAGGGCGCCGGTGAGCCGCCGGAAACCGGGCGGGAAGAGAAGGGCTACAGCTCACAGGGGGGGTGAAGCGAAAAACGCTGCCAACACTGGCGAACCCCTATTAAAATGACTAAACTCACTTAGTCTAGTTTGGTCATTACAGGATGCTCCCATGGATACGGTCAATATCCACGAAGCCAAAACCCAGCTCTCCCGGCTGTTGGCGCGTGCCTCGCAGGGAGAAACCGTGATCATTGCCAAGGCAGGCCAGCCCATCGCCAAGCTCACCCCGATCGACACCCCGCCGGCCAGTAAAGTCCGTCGCCTTGGCTTCCTGAAGGGCGCCTTTCAGATTCCCGACGATTTCGACACCATGGCCAGCGATGAAATCGCCGAGATGTTCGGCGGTGAAGATCCCTCATGATCCTGTTGCTGGATACGCACCTGCTGCTCTGGGCGGCTTCTCAACCGGAGAGGCTGTCAGCAACGGCAAAAGAGAAGCTCATGGACGAGAACAATGCGCTCTGGTTCAGCGCTGCCAGTCTCTGGGAAGTGACGATCAAGGCCGGTCTGAGCCGTTCGGATTTTCAGGTGGATCCACACCGGCTGAAACGTGGCCTGATCGACAACGGCTACACGGAACTCCCGATCACCAGCACGCATGCCCTGGCCGTCCACCATCTGCCACCCATCCACCGTGACCCATTCGATCGTCTGCTTGTCGCCCAGGCCGAGAGCGAAGGTGTGCTGCTACTGACGGCCGACGAGACCGTTGCTCGCTATCCCGGCCCGGTCATGCTGGTTTAGATGCAACAAGTCCAAAACCAGAAAGAACCTTGATGAATCGATGCTAGGGTGTCAATGCGGTACTGCTTGGCCATGGTTGTCTTTTACCTGCTCCCTCAAAGTCAGCAACAACTGCGGCTCCCAGTGGGGTAGCTCGATGTCCAGATCGGTCTCCAGCTTCTTCACGCACAACCGCGAATTGCCCGGCCGCCGTGCCGGGGTGGGGTAATCACTGCCGGGGATCGCCGCCACCTGGGCCGGGGTGAGTGTCAAGGCCATCCCCGACTCCGCCGCCCGTCGGAAGATCTCGCAGGCAAACCCATGCCAACTGGTCTCCCCATGGGGCGCCAGATGATACAGACCCTCGATGCCCCGCCCCAGCCGCTGCCGATACACCGCCAGGGCAGTGACCTCGGCAATCAGGCGGGCCGGGGTCGGCGCGCCGATCTGATCATTCACCACCCTCAGGCTGTCCCGTTCCTGGCCCAGCCGCAGCATGGTCTTCATGAAATTGTTGCCCCGGGCGCTGTACACCCAGCTGGTGCGGAAGATCAGATGCGCGGCCCCGCCGGCCATCACCGCCTGATCCCCCGCCAGCTTGCTTTCCCCGTACACGGACAGGGGCCCGGTGGGACTGTCTTCCCGCCAGGGCGCATCCCCGTCGCCGGGATAGACATAGTCACTGGAATAGTGGATCAGCGGAATGCCGGCGATGGCGGCAAAGCAGGCCAGCTGTTCCGGCAGTTCGGCATTCAGGCGAAAGGCCGCCTCCCGCTGCGTCTCGGCCGCGTCCACCGCCGTCCAGGCAGCGGCGTTGACGATCAGTTCCGGACGGATGGCCCGCAAGACCCCGGCCACCGCATCCGGACTGGACAGGTCCAGTTGGGCACGGGTGGGAGCGATCAACGATCCCAGCGGAGACAGGGCCCGCAGCAGTTCAAAACCCACCTGGCCGGTGGCACCCAGGATCAGGATGTTCATGCACTCACCCCCAGTCGTTCGCCCTGATAGCTACCGTCCAGCACATGCTGCCACCAGGAGGCGTTGTCCAGATACCACCGCACCGTCTTGCGCAGACCGGATTCAAAGGTCTCCCGGGGTGTCCAGCCCAGTTCCCGCTCGATCTTGCCGGCATCGATGGCATAGCGCCGGTCATGGCCGGGGCGGTCCTGCACGAAGGTGATCAGGTCTCGATAATGCCCCCCGAAGGCCGGGGCACGCACTGCCTGCAGCAAGTCGCACAGGGTATGCACCACTTCCAGGTTGGTCTTTTCATTGTGGCCGCCGATGTTGTAGGTCTCGCCGGGCCGCCCCTGGGAGGCCACCAGGATCAGGGCGCGGGCATGGTCCTCCACATACAGCCAGTCGCGGATCTGACCACCGTCGCCGTAGACCGGCAGGAGCTTGCCCGCCAGCGCATTGAGGATCATCAGCGGGATGAGTTTTTCCGGGAAGTGGTAGGGACCGTAATTGTTGCTGCAGTTGGTGACCAGGGTCGGCAGGCCATAGGTGCGCTGCCAGGCTCGCACCAAGTGATCGGAACCGGCCTTGCTGGCGGAGTAGGGGGAACTGGGGGCATAGGGCGTGGTTTCGGTGAAGAGGCCGTCCGGGCCTTCCAGGTCGCCGTAGACCTCGTCGGTGGAGATGTGATGGAAGCGGAACCCGTCGGCCTTGTCGGGCCGGTGGGTCTGCAGGCCTTTCCAGTAGCCGCGGGCGGCCTCCAGCAGGGTATAGGTGCCGACGATGTTGGTCTCGATGAAGGCCGCCGGGCCGTCGATGGAGCGATCCACATGGCTTTCCGCCGCCAGATGCATGACGATGTCCGGCTCATGATCGCGAAAGGCCGCCGCCATGGTCTGGGCATCGCAGATGTCGGCCTGGATGAAGTGATAGCGGTCACTGTCGGCCACGGGGGCCAGGGATTCCAGGTTGCCCGCATAGGTGAGCTTGTCCACCACCACCACCCGGTGATCGGTGGAAGTGATCAGCTCACGGACCACGGCGGAGCCGATGAAACCGGCGCCGCCGGTGACGAGAAAGGTTTTGCGCATGGGTCGGATCAAATCCTGATGTTTACCAGTGATACCGCAGCCCGAAGGTCACGAAATTGGAGCCTACCCGCCGAGGGGCGATCACACCATAGATCCCGGACCGATGATGTACCCGGGTGATGAAGCTCAACTGAGGATACCTCACCAGACCCCACTCCACTTCGTAGCCATTGTAATTCTGGAAACGGTAACGTCGCTCCGGGTCATCCTTGGGGCCATCCTCATAGGCCGGATTGCCGAAGGCATAGGACAGCCCCAGGCTCATCGCCGCCCGCAGTCGCACAGGCCCCACTTCCCCCTGGGGGCTGGCCAGCACATAGGCCACGTCCAGTTCCCAGTTGTCCTGTAATCCATAATGCCTGACCACAATGGCCTCGGCGCCGGTGGTCACCCCGGACACCCCGATCCAGCCAAAGGCGGTATCGATGAAACCCGGGGTAGGGGTCTGCTGACGAAAACCCAGGGCGGTGAAGTAGCTGGACTCATAGTCCAGGGAGCCGTCCACCAGTTTCTTGGGCATCTGCAGCAGATCCGAGTCCACCCCCTGGCCCGCGTACAGGGTCAGATCCCGCGCCGGCGCGTCGGCGGCCGCGGCGTGCCCATGCCACGGCCCGCTCACCACAAGCAGGCAGCAGAGCAGGGCGACGGCAAGGTGCCGGCTGGAGAAGGATAGAGTCCCGCGCACGCCGGCCCGGCAGGTGGATCCTTTCAACATGGATGTTTTTCTCACCCCGTGGACGAAGGCAGGTTTCTAACCTGATCCCCGCAAGGGGTCAAGTTGTGCTCACCAAATGCCTTCGTGCAGGTCGTCATTCCCGCGCAGGCGGGAATCCAGCGGGGGGGGCAAAAAAGAAAACCCGATTCTGTGGTGTACTGCAAAGCACCATTCCGGATCAGGATGCTATACTGTCGGCAAGTTTTACCCTCCATGGATTGAGGGCCGGTCGGAACCCCGGCGGCTCCTGTTCTCAACGGCTGAGAGGTCATTGTGCTGTCGCAATTTTCGGGCAAGCGTGTGCTTTTGCTGCAGGGGCCCATGGGGCCTTTCTTCTGGCGCCTGAGGAAAGACCTGGAGGCTGCCGGGGCCGAGGTGGACAAGATCAACTTCTGTGCCGGCGACCAGCTGTTCTACCCGTTCCGTGCCATCAATTATCGCGGCACCCTCAAGGACTGGCCGGATTACCTGGCCGGCTTGCTGGCGGATCGCGGGTACGATGCCGTGATGCTCTTCGGTGACTGCCGTCCCTATCATACCGTAGTGCCCCACGTCATCCGTTTTCTCAAGGTCCGCCTGTACGTCTTCGAGGAAGGCTATCTGCGACCGGATCACATCACCCTGGAACAGGGCGGAGTGAACAGCTACTCCTCCTTGCCTCGGGACCCGGATCACTACCGTCGTTTCGCCCCCCACGAGGTGGAAACCGCCACCTGGGCCCGTGCCACCCGGCCGGTGTTGCGGGCGGGCATCTACGCCACGCTGTATGCCATCGCCAGCCATTTCCTGAACCGTCGCTTCCCCGGCTATGAGCATCATCGCCCCCTGCACCCGCTGTCCGAGGCCTTTGTCTGGACCCGGAGCCTGTGGCGCAAGCACTGGTTCAAGCTACGGGAACGCAAGCTGGCCCGGTCGCTCCAGGACGCTTCGGCGGGGAGTTTCTTCCTGGTCCCGTTGCAGACCCACAACGACGCCCAGATCCGGGTCCACTCCGATTTTCGCGACATCCCGACCTTCATCGAAGACGTGATGCGCTCCTTCGCCGAACATGCGCCGGTCAAGCAGCGCCTGGTCATCAAGCATCACCCCATGGACCGGGGCTATCGGGAATATGGCCCGCTCATCCGTCGTCTGACCGCCAAGTATCAACTCCAGGGCCGGGTTCACTATGTGCACGACGTTCACCTGCCGATGCTGCTGGAGCGTGCCCGCGGCACGGTGGTCATCAACAGCACCGTGGGCCTGTCTTCCATTCTCCATGGCACACCGGTGTGTGTACTGGGTGACCCGGTCTATCACATGCCGGGGCTGACCCATCAGGGCACCCTGCACAGTTTCTGGAACAACCCCGGGGAAGTGGACAAGGCGCTGTTCAAGCGGTTTCGCGCCTGGCTGCTGGCCCACAATCAGGCCAACGGCAATTTCTATCAACCCCTGCCGGGCCTGAAGGGACATGCCGGCGTGACCTGGCCTCCGCTACTGGGCGCCGAGGAACTCGCCATGAACTCGGACCTGGACAGGGCGCGGGAACGGCGTCAGCAGCGCAACCTGCGCCCCGGCACGGCGGTACTGGGAAAATGTGCCCAACCGGTATCCGGAAAGGCGGTCTGAGTTTCATTCCTCCCCTCATCCCCGACCCTTCTCCCACTGGGGAGAAGGACGCGTCCTTTCAAGCAAAGACCTCCGCCTTCGCCAGCGGCACGCCTTCCTGGTCTTTCCCCGACAGCACCGGCTCCCCCTCAAAGGGCCAGGCAATCCCGATCTTCGGATCATTCCAGGCAACGCAGCGCTCACACTCCGGCGCATAGAAATCCGTGGTCTTGTAGAGAAACTCGGCCACCTCGCTCAAGGTGAGGAAACCATGGGCAAACCCGGGCGGGATCCACAGCTGCCGCCGGTTCTGCGCGGACAGCACGGCACCCACCCATTGCCCGAAGGTGGGGGACGAGCGACGAACATCCACCGCCACATCAAACACCTCCCCCTGAACCACCCGCACCAGCTTGCCCTGGGCATGGGGCGGCAGCTGATAGTGAAGCCCTCGCAGTACCCCCCTCACCGAACGTGAATGGTTATCCTGCACGAACTCAGCCCGCACCCCGACGGCGGCCTCGAAGGCCCGGGCATTGAAGCTTTCGTAAAAAAATCCCCGCTCATCGCCGAACACCCTGGGCGTTAACAGCACCACCTCGGGAATGGCCAGACGCTTTGCCTCCATCATCACACCTCCGTCTGGAGCAGGTTCATCAGATACCGTCCATAGCCCGTTTTGGCCAGGGGCGCGGCCAGTGCTTCCAGCTGTGTCCCATTGATCCAGCCGGCCCGGAAACAGATCTCCTCCGGACAGCACACCTTCAGGCCCTGCCGCTGTTCAATGGTGGCAATGAACTGCCCCGCATCCAGCAGACTGTCATGGGTGCCGGTATCCAGCCAGGCATAGCCGCGGCCCATGATCTCCACATGCAGCTCACCCTGTTCCAGGTATCGCCGGTTCAGATCGGTGATCTCCAGTTCCCCCCGGGCCGAGGGCCGCAGGCCCCGGGCCAGTTCCACCACCTGCTGGTCGTAGAAGTACAGCCCGGTCACAGCATAACTGGACTTGGGGCGCGAGGGCTTTTCCTCCAGGGAGAGCACCCGCCGGTCCCGGTCGAATTCCACTACCCCGTAGCGCTCCGGATCTTGCACATGGTAGGCAAACACCGTCGCGCCCCGGGTCCGTTCCATGGCGCTTTTCAGCATGGGCGGCAGGTCATGGCCGTAGAAGATGTTGTCCCCCAGCACCAGGGCGGAGAGATCATCACCGATGAAATCGGCGCCGATGGTGAAGGCCTGGGCCAGACCGTCGGGGCTGGGTTGCACCGCGTAGGAAAGCTGAATACCCCACTGGCTGCCGTCCCCCAGCAGCTGCGAGAAGCGTGGGGTATCCTGGGGGATGGAGATGATCAGGATCTCCCGAATCCCCGCCAGCAGCAGGATACTGAGGGGGTAGTAAATCATCGGCTTGTCGTAGACGGGCAGCAGCTGCTTGGACACCGCCAGGGTCGCGGGATGAAGCCGGGTGCCGGAGCCGCCGGCCAGGATGATGCCTTTGCGCTTCTGGATCATGGTGCCTCGCATGGGTTATGGCAGGGGGACAATGTGCCGGAATTTTACACCGTTCTCATCAAACACCTTGTTAATTAGGCATTAGTTTTCCCTGGTGCCCTTTAGTTTTCCAGCGCATAGGCTCGTCCAATACTTTGACACCGGGAGGGGGGCAGAGTAGGCTACAAAAGTAGCAAACCCCGTCGGGAGAAAATCATGGGCATGCCTGTCCGCATTGAAGACGAACTGTACGAAAGCGCCAAGGCCCAGGCCCGGGCGGAATGCCGCACCATCGCCGGTCAGATCGAGTTCTGGGCCAAGGTTGGTAAGGTTGCTCTCGACAATCCCGACCTGCCGGTCGAGTTCGTACGCGACTTGCTCATCGCCCGCGCAGAAGGCCGCGAGCAGGCCACACCTTTTATTCCGCAGGGTCTTTCCCGGGAGTGATCACGGTCCTCCAAACCAATGCCTTCAGCCGTGCCTATAAGCGCCTTCAGCGCAACCAGCAGGCCGCCATCGACGCTGCAGTCGCAACCATCGTCGACCATCCTGAGCAGGGCGAGGCCAAGAAAGGCGATCTTGCCGGTGTGTTCGTCTACAAATTCCCGTGCGTCGGTCAGCAATTCCTACTCGCCTACGAGTACGACCCGGTTACCCGACTGCTTTTGCTGGTCGGCACCCACGAGAACCTCTATCGCAACCTCAAACGCTGATCACCTCCTCTACCACTCCCACACCATCGGCACCAGCAACAGTGCCAGCGCCCCGGTCACCACCGTCAGCGGAATCCCCGCCCGCAGATAGTCGCTGAATCGATACCCGCCGGGACCGTACACCATCAGATTGGTCTGATAGCCGAACGGGGTGGCAAAACTGGCCGAGGCTGCGAACATGATGATCACCGCAAACGGCAGTACGCTCACCCCCAGATCCGCCGCCACCGCAAACGCAATGGGAAACATCAGGACCGCCGCGGCATTGTTGGTGATCAGCGACGTGAACAGAGCCGTCACCAGATACACCATCAGCAGATTCACCCAAGGGTCCGTTCCCGCCAGCCCCGTCAGGGTCAGGGCGATCGATTGGGCCAGACCGGTGTTCTCCATCGCCGCCGCCACCCCGAAGGCCGCCGCGATGGTCAACAGCACCGACCAGTCCAGGCTGCTGCGGGCGGAGAACATGCTTACGCAGCCGGTCAGAACCATCAGCCCCGCCGCCGCCAGCGCCGCTTCCAGCATGCTCAAAAGCCCCAGGGTGGCACTGCCCACCATGGCCGCCAGGATCCCCACCGCCACCAGCGCCCGGTCATGGCGCGGTGCCACCGAATCCTGCACTTGGCTCATCAGGAAAAAATCCCGCCGATTGCGGTTCTGGGCCAGAAAGCTCGGCCCCGCCTCCACCAGTAGAGTATCCCCCGGCCGCAGCACCACATCCCCCAGCTTGCCCCTGAGCCGCTGGCCGTTGCGGGCCGCTGCGATCACCACCGCGTTGTAACGGTTGCGAAACTTCCCGTCGCGGATGGTCATCCCCACCACCGGGCAGGTATTGGATACCACTACCTCCAGCAAGGCCCGATCCGAACGACGGCCATCCAGCTTGAACACCTGATCGGTGGCCGGCGTCAGCCCACGAATCCGCTGCAGATCCACCATGGACTCCACCACCCCCACGAAGATCAGCCGGTCCCCGGCCCGCAACACCTCCTGGGGCGACACCGCCGGAATCAGGGTGCCGTCCCGATCCAGCTCCATCAGAAAGCCGCCGGGCAGATGCCTGAGACCGGCGGCCTCGATGGTCTGACCCACCAGAGGGCCGCCGGCCTCGACGATCATCTCCAGAGTGTATTCCCTGGGATCATCGATCTCGCTGATGGCCGGCTTGCGGTCCACGAACAGCCAGCGATTGCACAGGATCATGAAGGCCAGCCCCACCAGGGCCACCGGCACCCCCACCCAGGCGATGTCGAACAGCCCCAGCCCGTCGCCGGTCTGCTCCAGCAACAGGCCGTTCACCACCAGGTTGGTGCTGGTGCCGATCACCGTCACGGTGCCCCCCAGGATGGCGGCAAAGGACAGCGGCATCATCAGACGGGACACCGGCAAGTGAAACTTGCGTGCCCACTCGCTTACCGCCGGGATCAGCATGCCCACCACCGGGGTGTTGTTCAAAAAGGCGCTCATGATGGCGACCGGCCCGGTCAGGCGCACCTGCGCTCGCATCAGGTTGGTAGGGCGCCCTAAAAGACGGTTGACGATCCACTGGATCCCCCCGGTCTCCCGCAGGCCGGCGACCACGATATACAGGGCGGCCACCGTGATCACCCCCTGGTTGGACAGCCCCGCGAAGGCCTCGCCGGGAGAGATGATGCCGGTCAGCAGCAACAGCACCACCGCCCCGAAAAAGACGAGATCCGGCGCCGCCCGGGTGAGGGTGAGCACCGACAGCATGCCGACCACAATGGCGGCGGTGAACCAGGCTTCCAGTGGCATGGGATGAGTCTTTTAATCAGTATGGCGGGAGAAGTGTCCTGGCACTGGAATATACAGCAAGAGGGGAGGGCGTGCCGGAGACGGGCAGGGCTTACCCTTTGCGCCGTCTATGCTAGCATTCACCCGAATGTCATAATCCGGGTTGGCAATGAAGCTCCCAACCCCGCGGACGGTGGAATTGAACAACAACGCCTTAAGCACTCCTGTGGACGTCGTGATCGCCTGGGTGGATGGAGAGGATCCGGTCATTCAGGAAAAACGCAACCGATACCTGGGCCAGGAAAAAAATGTTCCCCAAGTTGCCAGCAAGGCAAGACGCTTCACGGACAACGGAGAAATAAAATTTTGTCTGCAGTCAATAGCCACCCATATGACATGGGTGAACCGGATTTTCATCGTGACGGACGGTCAGGTTCCATCCTGCGTCAAAAATGATGCGCCTGAAATAAGCCGCATCCGCGAAAGAATCAGCATCGTGGACCATTCGGAAATCTTTGCAGGATATGAGTCACTCCTGCCCACCTTCAATTCGCTGGCCATCGAGACCTTCATCTGGCGAATCAATGATTTGTCCGAGCATTTCCTCTACCTGAATGATGACTTCTTCTTCTGCGGGCCAGTCCGGGCGAGAGATTTTTTCAGGGACGGGAAAGTGCTGCTCAGAGGCGCGTGGCACGACTGGCACGCCATGGAAAAACTGTCCTTTCATGGGGAGAACAACCGCAACGGCGCCGCCTACAGCGGTTACCATGAAAAGTCCTTCTTCAAAGCGGTTCATGTTGCCTATCCCATGAAAAAAAGCGTGCTTGAGAATGCATTCCACGAACACAAGGAAGCCTTTGAAAAAAATGCAGCTCACCGATTCAGAAGCCGCGGACAATTTTGGCCCGTATCAGTACACAATCATATTGCCTTGGAACATGGACTTGCGGAAGTGAAGCATGACGGCAAGGACTGGGTACACTTTTCCGTCGCCTTCTGCCGCGACGCCAAGCCCACTCACATCAGAAAAAGACTCTCGATGCTGAAAAGAAGAGATAAAAAAGTGTGCTGCATCAATTACTTCGAGGCAGTGCTCAGCAAGGTCCCGGAAGCAAGCAAAAAAGTGGAAAAGGCCATCTCACCAACCCCGCTGCAAAAGTTCATGCACCTTCTCGGCAGGTAACAGGGAATCAACAAGGCAAGCTCATGGCAAAGACAGTCATCACCTACGGCACCTTCGATATGTTCCATATCGGACACCTCAATCTGCTCAAGCGGTTGAGTGAGATGGGTGACCAAGTCATCGTGGCGGTTTCCACCGATGAATTCAATGAAGGCAAGGGCAAGAAAACACTGATCCCCTATGAGCAAAGAGCTGCCATCGTCGAATCGGTCAAGTACGTCGATAAAGTCATCCCGGAGGAAACCTGGGAGCAGAAGCTCACCGATGTCAAGAAGTATAATATCGACATCTTCGCCATCGGCAAGGACTGGGAAGGCAAGTTCGACTTTCTCAAAGACCTGTGTGAAGTCGTGTATCTGGAAAGAACCAGCAACATTTCCACGACTGAACTCAAGAGATCCCTCACTCGCTTTTTGTCCATCCCCCATAAGGACCTGATGAAGGCCTTTGAAGCCCTGGAAATGCTGCGTCGCGATCTGGAGTGACCCGTGGTCGAGCCAGCCGCCCTCGCCAAACATGCCAAGACCCTGGGATATCTGCCCAGGGCCTGGATCACCCTGCAGCGTTGGCTGTCGGTATCTCCCGGTTATCTGGAACGACTCCTGCTCCAGGGACAGCATGCAACGCTGCAGAACCTTTGTCAGGAAGTGTTGAGGCATGACAAGGGCCGCGCTCCCAGTCTGAGTGGCAGACAGGCCCTCCATTACTGGGCAAAAAGCCATTACTACCTGGGGGAATGGGAGAAAGCAGAAGAGTTGCTGGACCGCCTCCTGTTTGCCGCACCCTGGCATGCGGATACCCGCTACCTGGCTGCCGACAACGCCCGCCTGGCCGGCCGGATGGGTACCGCCTGGCAGCATCTGATCGACTTGTCCACCCGCAGCCGACGCCTCAAGACCTGGCTCTACATGGCCGAGCTTGTCAACTCAACGGATGACTGGCATCGCATGCGCGCCCATTATGATCACGCCATCCGACAAAGGGCCATTCGGTCCTGCCATCCCTGCCTGGATGAGCATGTGGCCAAGGGTGCCCAGCGTGGGGGAGACTACACCACCGCCAAGGCATACTGGCGGCAGATCCTGGCCTGTACGCGATCCGGTTCCGGCCGGTTAAAGCCGATATACCACTCACGGCGCCACCGGTTTTCCGTGGCCCTGGCCGGACAGGCGCTGGAAGACATTCAGTCGGTGCTTGCAAAGGCGGACATTCCCATGTTCCTGATCAGCGGCACCTTGCTGGGTTGCATGCGTGAGGGCAATTTCATCGGGCATGACCACGACATCGACATCGGCGTCTGGGACGATGTGCCGCTCGATCGGCTCATCACTGCCATCACGCGGGCAGGGCGATTCCATATCCTGCCCCGGCGCCATTCCGGTTGCCTGAGAATCAAGCATCTTACGGGTATCGCCATCGATTTGTTCATTCACTACCGTGAGTCAGAGAGTGTCTGGCATGGAGGTGTCAAGGTCAGGTGGCACAATACCCCCTTTACCTTGAGGGATCAGACCTTCCTGGGCCGGCGCTATTGGATTCCAGCGGACCATGAGACTTACCTGACGGAAAACTACGGCCAGTGGCGTCGGCCCCAGCGCGGTTTCGACTCGACCCTGGACACCCCCAACGCGGAAATCCTGTGCGAACAGGAACTGGCACTGCATGCCTACCAGAAATACCACAGGGCACTGATCGGACGGTGCCCGGCAGACATTGAGCGCTATGGTAAGCTGCTGGCATCGCTCAGAGAGCCACTTTCCTAATTCCCTCAGGCAGCACAGGCAAGGATCAGCATGCCGTTTCCCCAACTGGTGACGGAATCCCCCGTTTACCGAAAGATCAAGAAACTCCTCGTTACACCACGCCAGTTCATTATGGATGCGCGACTCAAGCGGCATCCCTCCCTGCAACTGGACCGTCAACGATTACGGCAGGCAAGCGACGCCTGGCAGCAGGGGGATACCGGCCTGGCCCGTTCCGTGCTGGAGGCATTGCCGGACGACTGGCCCCAAAAGTGGCTCCATCTGGCCCAGATGGACCTGTTCCAGCAGGATACCCGTCATGGCGAGTATGACGCCTTTCGGGTGTTGCAACAGCTCAAGCCTTCACAGCCGGAATTCCAGGCGGCCTTCTATTTGCATCAGGAAGCCCTGCGCAAACAGGGGCGGTTTGACGAGGCGCTGAGCCTGCTTCAGCCATTGCCGTTCAGGGACCAAAGCGCCCGGTTTTACCGTGCGTTGCGGCTGGCCTGCCTGGGCATGGGCCGGCGGGCGCCCTTTGAGCGGGCACTGCTACCTATCACCGCCGCCGACAAGGACTGGCTACGCGCCCACAACCATTACCTGCTGCTGCTACGTGACCTGGGAGAACGAGACCGCGCCCTGGCCGAGGCCGACCACCTCATGGGGCAGGTCCTGCAATCCCCCCCCGGCAAGGCCCGGCCCGCTCCGGTTCGCAGCCCGGACAAGACGGCACACTGGCAAGCCCGTGCCGCCCTGGCCCTGGCTCAGCTCAAGGAAGATCTGGGAAAGCAGGGCATCGACTTCTTTCTGGTGAGTGGCACCTTACTGGGCTGTGTGCGCGAAGGCGGCATCCTGGGCCATGATTCCGACATCGATGTGGGGGTCATGCCTGACATCAGCATGCAGGCACTGCAGGCCGCCGTAGCCGCGTCGCCCCGGTTCAAGCCGCAAGAAACCCGCAGTGACAATACCCTTTACCTGATTCACCCCAATGGCGTGAAAATCGATGTGTTCCGTCATTATGAAGAGGATGGTCGGCTCTACCATGGCGGCATCAAGTGCCGCTGGTGGAATACCCCATTCACTCTGGTTACACGGACATTTCTGGGAGAGGAATATCTGATTCCCAATGACGCCGATACCTACCTGACGGAAAATTACGGGGACTGGCGAACGCCCGTGACAGCATTTGAAACTTTTCTGGATACACCGAATCTGGAAGTGACCGAGCCTGCTGGGATGGCGCTTTATCATGCTGCTCAGTGCATGGCGGCCCATCGTAGTGGACAAATGGAGCGGTCCGGTCGTCACCGGCAAATCTTTACAAGACTAAAAAATCAGATTACCAGCAAGGATAACCCATCATGATGAAGCCGAATCTGGCTCGGCAACTCAGCCAGCCCCTGTTGAAATTCATCAGCAAAAATCCACCCGCCTATACCGAAGGGCTTGCCCCGTATCGTGATAAAGACTGGCAGACGGCCAAGGATTGCTTTGAGCAGGCTATACTGCAGCGCCCGGATCATGCCCCTAGTCATTTCAAGTTGGGAATGTGTTTCTATAAGTTAAATGATTATGATCATGCGCGCGCGTGCATGAAAAAAGCAATGAAATTGGATCCATCCAGATCTGAATGGATGAAACAAATTGAGTTGGTTGAGAAACGTATTGGAACTGCTGAAAATACAAAAAATAAAAAAATAATTAATAAAAAAGACGGAAAAAGTAAGGATGAATTGATCAAGCTTATGCAGCTATTTTTATTGCATGGAAGCTATGATCAATTTGATCGCCTATCGCATGACTGGAATAACATGGCTGGCGGAAAAGGGACTGCAATAGCCAGGCAAGTTAAATTGCTCAAGGCTGAAGCAGCTTTGATGTCAGGTGAAACCTTGGAGGAAGCATTGCTTGATATCAGGGATTCGTATTCCGACTATATCTATTACCAAGCGATTCATCATTCCATGACCGGTGATCCGGGAAAGGCCATGGAATTGCTTCGTGCTCAACTCCTGGATAGTCCTCAAAAGCCTGAATACCATTATGCATTGATTGAGGCCGCTGCTTTGGCCGGTGAAATCGACATTGCCTTTGACATGGGGGGAAAGGGATTGACTACCTCTCGCCGTGCCAGGACATGGTCCTACCTTTCTGCAATAGTCGATTCGCCAAGCACCCTTCATCGATATTTGAACATGCTTGAGCAATGGTGTGAAAAATCCCCGGATTCCCGCCATCACCGTGATATTGCCTGGGCAACGGCTCGCGCCTGTCTCCAAGGTGGCGCTGGTTTGTTGGCGCGCAAAGTCATGCATGACAGCATTCTTTATCATGAGAGACGTAAAGGCGGTCCGGCCTCAGTGCGCCCTGTTACTGTGGTTTATAGCCAGGATGAACATCTACCACTATGGCTGAACGGATTTGCTGATTTGCCTTACGAAAGCACAATCAAGACTGGGCATCGCGCTGTCAGAGCCATGATTGAGGTAAACCAGTTTTTCTCGGAATCCGGTCTCAAGGTTTTTTTGATTCAGGATACATTAATATGGAGCATGCATGGATTTAGTGCTGAAAAAGCACCTCAGGCAATCACCTTGGGAGTTTGGGGCAATGACCCTGTGCTGGAAGAGATTCAGGCAAAAATAAATTCGGATCCACGTGTCCAGTTGATACCTCAATCCTCTGCAGAAGGACTGATTGCCTGTCGTCACCGCAGTGGCATACCCGTTCGCTTGTTCGTTCACACCTTGGCTTCCGAGGCTGTGACCCACCAATATGCCGGTGCGCAATGGACCAATAGGTCATTTGAAGTCATTGCACAGCAATGGAATCAAGAAATCGTTTACGTTCCTTCCGATCCTCAAGCATATTTGCGTGACTTCCATGGCGATGGAGACATTCGACAGGGGTTTGATTGGGTAATGCAGTCGCGCAATGCTCAGGTCATTAATGAAGACCAACTGGTCTGTTATGCCTATGAGAAATTACTCACCGCGAAAATATTCGGCGATGTAGACCTGGAAGGTGCGGCCATGAGAACCCTGCTGGACCTGGGGGAACATCAGGCAGAGTACCAGCAAGTCCTTACCGGGCGTTTTGTGATTCCAGACCTGGAAAGGATTCGCAGGGATGCACCCAAAGTCGTGCTGTATGTCAGCGGCCTGGAAAAAGTGGGCTATCAAGCGAATATGTGGATTCCTGTGCTGGAACGGCTCAGTGTCAAATCGGCCATCGTGATTCGGGAAAAGCATATTGCTGAAGAACTGATACCAACAGTATTGCCGATTTATTTCATGCGTACCATGCGGGACGTGGAGAATCTGGAACAAGCCAACGTCAGGACGATCTTGTATCCTGCCAATACGCAGAAAAATATTCATACTCTGCGTTTTTACCGGATGAATCATTATTTCATCAATCATGGTGAAAGTGACAAGGTGGTCAATCAAAGCAAGTTCCTGATGGCCTACGATAAATTACTGGTTGGCGGCGAGATGGCCGAACGTCGTTTGAAGGACGCTAATCTTCCATTGCGAGAAGGGCAGGTGGTGCATGTGGGTCGTCCACAGGCGGAACTCATGCTTGAAAAATTGGATCAGCCAACGAAAAAATTAAAACTCTGCTGTATGCTCCAACCTGGGAAGGGTTTGTTGAGGAAGCCAATTACTCATCCGTGAATGCCTTTGGGCTGCAAGTGCTCAGAAAGTTATCGGAGCAATCAAGTATTCGTATACTTTTTAAGCCTCATCCCTATACCGGTTACAACAAGCAGGGAGACTGTGGTGCCTATCTTGAAAAAATGATTGCCCTATGTCGAGAAGACAATCCGCTTGAATATATTGATCCAAATGAAAGTATTCATCCCTACATGAATCAGTCGGATGCGATGATTACCGATATATCCAGTGTGCTGAATGAATACTTGTACACGCTAAAGCCAATATTCCTGATGAATGCCAAAGGCTTGTCTCCGGAAGAATTGATTAGCCAGTTTCCATCCACCCAAGCTGCCTACGTCCTGGGAACTGAGTGTGATATTTTAAAACACATTGATTCGGTGGAGCTTGACGATACAGGATTTAGGGAGCGGGAAAGAATAGGTCAGCTATGCTTTGGAAGTTTTTCAGAGGGTGCTTTGCGAAGGTTCCTTGATGTTGTGGAAGATAGTGTGCGCTGATTTATAGAATTGCGTTTTGATGAACTGAAATTTCCTACTTTAACTATTTCAGTGTATTCTGTTACGCTTTCTCCTGTATGGGTTTATTTCAGCAAGATTTTTAATTTTATTAAGGAGTGTCAATGGCCATCAGAAGCGACCCACCAGCGGTCAATAAAATTGACCCACCCGTGATCGTCAGCTGAGCGTTTTCT
>NZ_AGBG01000021.1:0-53587 GCF_000225005.1 Ectothiorhodospira sp. PHS-1
ACCTCCGATGAACGGTTCATCCCCGCACCTGCGGGGAACGCACGATAACGTGTGGTACTGCCCATCCGGTTATCGGTTCATCCCCGCACCTGCGGGGAACGCTCCACGGCGGGCAAGCTGGCAGGCCGAAAGGGCCGGTTCATCCCCGCACCTGCGGGGAACGCACGCAGGAAATACACTTTTCACTGCCAACGAACGGTTCATCCCCGCACCTGCGGGGAACGCGACGATGCGGAGCTGACTCACGAGCACATGCGCGGTTCATCCCCGCACCTGCGGGGAACGCCTTACGCATCAATCGCAAGCAGGGCGCGCGACCGGTTCATCCCCGCACCTGCGGGGAACGCGGAATGAGCGGGAACAAAAATATCAGGATCAACGGTTCATCCCCGCACCTGCGGGGAACGCGAATCAATTTCCACTTTAATCATTTAAATCACCGGTTCATCCCCGCACCTGCGGGGAACGCACTTCCTCTAACTCCATGAAAAATTTAAATTTTTAAAGCACAAAAAACTCTACCAACACTTATTCCTTTCACGACACTTCCCAAGTTTTTAAAGAGCATTAAAAATCAAATAGTTATACATACCAAACAGAAGCAATCAGGATTTGTACCAACACATGCGCATCAGTTTCCTGCTTCATCCCCCACTGGATCGGGAAAAAAAGACACGAGTTTCATCCCGTCATGGTCCAATGGAAGGCGTCTGTTTTTGCCGCAGGTCTGAAAATCAAAGCCAGCCTCCGTATTGGTGGACCAAGCCATCACGGCATTGCCATCCTCTATACCGGCTACCACCTGCTCCCAGATCATCTCACGAATCCGGCGACTGACCTTCCCAACGTAAACCCCGGCTCGCGTTTCCAATAGCCAGATAGCCAGACGCCCACGCAAGCGCGGCGGCACATTTTCAACCACGATGACCAGCATCACCCAAAGGCTCCGCAAGAGGAATGGCCGGCGCCACAGATTCGGGCGCCGGTTCCGGCACTGCAAGTTCACCGGCGGCAAGCACCTGTTCGATGGTGGGGATGATGCGCGCGAGCACGCGCTTCTCACGAAACATATCCCGGCAGCCCTGCCTGACCTGCCTTTCAATCTGACGCTGAGGCTTCGAAGCGATTTTGAAAGCAATCGGAACCACAGTATCAAACTTGAACAGGTCTGCGATATCGTAGACGAACGACAGTGGTTTTCCGGTGTGAATGAAACCCACGGCTGGAGCATAACCAGCAGCAAGCACAGCGGCTTCGGTCACGCCATACAAACAGGCTGTCGCCGCACTGACAGCTCTGTTGATAGGATCTGCGGCATCCCATTCTCCCGGATCATAATGGCGACGCTCCCATTTGACGCCATGCTTGCGCGCAAGCATTTTGTAAATTTCCCGAACGCGCGCGCCTTCGATACCACGAAGCTGCTCCACGCTACGTTTAGCAGGCGCCTTCTCCCCGAATCGAAGCTCGTACATCTTGCGCACGACTTTCAAACGGGCATCGGGATCCAGTGCGAGCTTGGCCTGATACAGCAGACGATCCGACCGGGCGCCCCCGGGTTGCCCGGACGCATAAAGGCGAACACCGGCCTCCCCCACCCATACCAGTAAAGTTCCCACACGTGCAGCCAGCGCCGCCGCAGCATGAGAGACCCGGGTACCCGGCTCTAGCATGATGCACGCAACGCTTCCCACAGGGATATGCATACGGGTACCAGTCTTGTCCACCACAACAAAAGCGCCGTCGAGCACATCAATCCGGCCCTTTTCAATGAACACCATGGAAATACGGTCTTTCATCGGGATTGGCCTCAGCGGTGGCAGCACGGTCTACAGCCTCGCCAGGGTCAACAGCCCGCAGCCGAATGCCTTGGCCGGGCCAATACCATGTGACTGCAGGTTCCAGAACCGTTCGGGTGATTCAACTCGCAATACGCCCTCGAAGGTAGTCTGCACAATCTTCCCGGCCTTACCGCCTTTACGGAAGTGAAGCACCTTTCGACTCATGACCATCGTTTCCTGTAGCGAAGCCACACCCTCCAGCTTCTTTTGCAACCACAAGGACTGTTGCTGTTCGTCAATCAGAGGGACACGACAGCTTTTGACCCGCCCTTTTCCATTCATGCGGCCAGCCTCATCCTGAATCGTCTTGACTGGATTGGCCACCAGACGAAACCGCAGGGGCTGCCCTTCAGCCACCTGCGGCTGAAACGGTCGAGTTGCAATAACGGTGGAACACCCTCCCGAGGCAACAGGCTCCAGTGAGGACTGCATCAGCACCTCTGCCCCACCACGTACCTGACGTTCCAGACGGAAAAGAAACGGACGAGAGGCATCCGGTTGATCAGGAAAAAGCGCCCATAAGTTGCGATGCCATTGATAGGGCTGCGTCGCATCCTGTAGCAGGACTTTACTTAGATACATCACCATGCTGCTCCTTGCTGACGATAACCCCAAGCTGCCTGGTACCAAACTGCCTATGCCCCGGCAAGGGTACATCTCTGACCATGCGTCGACTATTCCCCAAGCCTGCATTGCAGCTATACACAAGGCCGTGACCTGGCGATATCCCCGCCAAAGCAGATAGCACACAGTCCGCTTGGCACCATCGCTCAAACAGTGGGCGGGTCAATGGGCAGGAGCGCCGACCGAGAAAAGGGGTGTAAAACGGTTTTTTTACTGCCTCCGCAATGGTTTCCAGATCGAAGACCGCGGCATCCCGTTGCGCCAATACCAAGGTAAAGCCAGCATCACAAAGATACTCCCGGCGCGACACCACGGGATGAGGATTCACACCACCACCTACCTTTCTCGCGTCCAGCACAGTGTGAAAGTCGGTAATGGTTACCGGATCCCTGCGAGGTCTTTGATCTGCCCGGATAGTCACCTCCAGACTATCACCAAGATCAATCAACCTGTCTCGCTCATGGCGATGTATGCCCAGACAGGCACCCAGCAGGCCGATAATAGCACTCAAGGTAGGAAAGGGCTGTATTGGGCGATAGTCTTCAAAGGTATGGGTACCCCATGCCTGCATGGGGCCTTCCAATTTGAGAATCAGATAGTCCATGTTCAGACTCCGGCATGTGCCACCCAATCCTTGAGTGCTTTCAAGGTAGGATGTTGGTGACATACCGATTTTTCGGACATCTTTATCGTGGTGCTGAAGACGCCGGTCTCGTCCTCCAAGCCGTAGCCTTCCCGGAGACGCTGAGAATATTCCATCAACTTTTCTGTGGAAGGCTCAAGGAAACCCTTGCTGCCATTGGAGCGAACCGGCGTTTCAAACGCATTGGCGAGGGAAATGGGCAAGTCGCTGAAACTGACCATGACCACATCGGCCAAGTTATGCGCTGCAAATGCCTGCTGCTTTGCAGACGGCACCACGGTTGCCATTAAATGAATCAGGTGCGAGGCAATTTCAAGCACTTCCTGGCGATCCGCGCCACCCAGATTCCGTTGCAACTGTCCCAGATTCAGACTGGCATAGCGATAAAATACTCCGGCACTGAATTCCTGGGTATTCAGGTGGCCCGCTCCGGTTTCCTCATCTGCATCCACCAGATCATCTACTGCGGTAAACCAGTCAATGTCAGCGTCCACGGCATGGGTGGTCAGTGCATGGGCCACCGACATGGCGCCGTCCACGGAGGTCATGACACCGGAAGTTGCCATGCGCCCGGATAAGGCCACATCCAGGCCGTGGCGTAGAGCCTCATCAAAGCGTTTGCCCTGTTTTTTCATTTCTTTTCGCAGTTTTTGCTCATCTTCGTCGGCGTCTCGTGCTGCCTTGATCTGTTCGCAGTAACTGGCAATTTCTTCCGCCACCCACGGTGCGACTGCCCGGTGCTTGAAATCATCATCGGCCGCCACCTTGCCTTCATCAAAACCCAACCATTCAATGGCTGTGTCGATCAGGTCCGGTGGATAACGCTCTTCCAAGGCAGCATGCATGCGCTTGCGAAGACGGTCCAGATGGCGAGTACGCATGGATGGTTGCCCCAAATGTTCACGGTAATACTCACTGGTCCGCATGGCCCGCTTGAGGCTCTGGCTGGAGATACGCACTCGGCGCACTCCCCCAAACACTGCGGACTTCTGCATATTCATGTCATCCCGGTTGAGACAGGACGGGCTATGAGAAATCAGAACATGGATATTGAGGAAGTTTTTTTCAGTCATGGCATCATCCTTGGTCATCGGACAGATCAGCGGTTTGGGAAGTATTGGAGGACAGGTCGATTTCGGTTACCAGAAAGTCCCGCAGAAGATCCTGCTTGGCGGACCGTCCCCAGAAATGAAGGCTACGGCCCAGTTTATTGGCATCCATCCCCGGTGAGTCGGCTTGCTGGAAGAGTCTGCGCAATTGCTCCAAATCGCGGGGAGAATGGCTGCGCAAGACCTGAAACATGCGTACTTCGTTGACGCGCCCCTTACGCAACGCCCGCCCAGGGGCAAGGCCCGGGATATGGCGTCCCAAATATGGGAGCAAAAAGGCAAAGCGTTGGAGTGCGAGGCTGGGTTTTCGATTGCCCAGCCAGCGGTAATAGGCGGGTAGGTCGGCCACGGCATCCAGGTTTTTCACCCGGCACAGGTCAGCCTGGCCACCAGTGCCGAGCCGCTGGTAGGCATCAACTAGTGGTATGAAAAAATCCGTTTTCTCCGCTTGATTGTTCTGTGCTGTCATGCCACTTTCTCCTTCGATTCAGACTCTCGTAGTGCCACATCCAGTGCGCGCCTGAACTTTGCATAGGCGGTCATGCCCTCGACCGAGTGCCGATAGGGCGCTGTCAATTCATCGAACAGCCGCCGAGCGATCTGGTGTAGAGCGTGAATGAATTCATCCACAGCCACTCTGGCTTCACGTCGATCCATCTGGCGCAACAGTTCATGAAGTCTGTGTCCCGTCGCCTGATAAAAGTGTTGTTCAGCCAGCGGGTAGACAGCAGCGCCGCATTCCTTGGCAAATCCATAGGTTTTACGGCGAAGCTCATCCTTCACCCGCAGGGCCTCATCAATGGCGCGTTGAACCTGCCTTTCGCTGATACGCCAGTCCATGGGGAGGCTGTAGAGTTCGTGTCGACGCTCAAGCACCGCCGCCTGATTGACCCGGTAACCGGCGACAATCATGGCAAAACGCCTTTCACGTGCGCTCAGAGCACGTTCAAACACGTCGAGGAACTGGGTAACCACCTGCGCAGGCTGACGCCCCCCGCCTGCATGCTGCTCTCGTTGAAGCAGATAATGATTCATCCAGGTCCAGGCCGGCGCCATGGTGGTGAACGACAGATAGCGGTCACGGGCGCGTTCACCCTTTTTCAGATCCCATAGCCTGGGACTATGCGGGTGATGCCACAGCCCCTCCACGGTGTAATTGAACTTCTCCTTGTTAAAGGCGGTGTAAACCCGGCTGGTCGGCAGGCCACAGGCATCACAAGACTGTCCCTCTTCCGATTCCGCAAGTTCCAGACGGGCGGGTTGCCACAGCAGCCCCCTTTCCAGACCGATGTCGGCGGCAGGTATTGTTTTACCGGCCACCAACGGCTCCACCCAGTTGGGGATACACTGCGTTGCATCCCGGTAAATGCGATCACGCTCCTCGGCGGAGAGGACGTTCAGCCAGACGGTTTCCCGCAGATCAGCGCCGGCCACCAGCGTGGTAACCGGTGCCCCGCCCCGCAATCCACCCTTGAATCCCCCACCAAAACTCGGGCAGTTGGAAGCTTGATTGAACAAGGCAATCGCAGTACAACCAGGACAGACGGCATGAATCTCTCCGGAATCATTAAAAAAGGCGTGATTGTTGCCCTCGGGCAATCCCACAAACAGTTTCTGGATAGGAGTCGGATCCTTGGCTGACACCCCGCGGCTCTGCATAAAGGGGGTCGCAGGATGGTCCAGGCGGAACCAATCCCGGTAAGAAGCGGCGGCTGAATCAAAACATTCCGAGGTGATGGGTGAGGCGACGCGCTCACGTAAGACTTTTCGATTCTCGGGGAGAAGAATGGTCTGCACCAGGCAGATCAGCAACTGTATGGCTGCCACTTCCATGTCATCCCGAGACAAGCTCACCGACCATGGGTGATCCTCGGTCAACAACTGGCGTAACCCAATACGCTGGACGGTCACCCCATCCCGACTACGGACAGGAATCCAGTCGGACTCCAGCAGGCACTCCATGGCAAACCTCCTTTGAAGTCGATGGTGAGGCCCTTCGCAGGAAGGGCACACCTTGACTCTAGCACTTAAAAATAAAAAACAAGGTATTATCTTGAAGAAAAATTCCCCATCTTTGAGACAATGGTGACGGCCTGATTCAGGCCCGCCCCTTCTTGGGGATGCACCGGTATTCTCTTGTATCCGGTTTGGAGTATTTTCCCTGTTCCCCAGATCACTGGGGCTGTGACGGGAGGGAGGAATCGCCCTCCCGCCATTCCAGCCCGATCTCCCTGGAATACCTCATCGCACCGACAGACCAACTGCCATCAGCCTGTGGTTCCAGGATCAACCGGTAACGCCCATGTTCATCCGGATTACCCAAGGCCGCCTTCCAGCCTTTGGGCGCATTGACGGCGTTGAGATCCTCGGCTTCGCGGCGTTCAAAATCATCAAGGGCAGATTCCTGACGACCATCCAGGTAGGCAACCCCCTGCGACATGCTTTGCAGCAGCAGCACCTTAAGGCCATTGTCCCCATCACGCGTCATGGCCGCCGCGTTGGCATCGGTATCTTGCAAGGGCATCATGTCGGCTTCGGCAAGCTGGCGAGCACCGAAAAATTTGCCCAATGCTGAATTCTGGAAAGTTTCCCAGTTCTGGAGAACGGCTTCCGGCTCATCCAGCCAAGCTTCTTCCGAGTACACGGACTCGATCCAAGGGCGGTAAACATCAGGGAACGTAATCCTGTCCGTTTCCTGTAACCGGCGGTGAGTTCGCCACAACACCCGACGATACCGGTAGATGACTTCGTGCAGACCATATTGCTCATCCGGCGGCAACAGCACCGTGCAGCGGGGGTCTTCAAATCCGGCCGGCCGATCAGTACGTGGGTGACGATGCAGCCGCCCCATACGCTGGAACAGCAAATCCACGGGGCAGAGCTGAGTGATCAACCAGTCAAAGTCCAGGTCCAGACTCTGCTCCACCACTTGGGTTGCAACCAGAATGCGGCCGGCGGCCATCCTGTCACGACCATAATATTCCATTACCCGCTGCTCGATGACCTGCCGATCTGCAAACAGATACCGGGCATGGAAAAGATCCACCGGCACATTGAGTGACCTTTCACGCAAACGTCGCCAAAGACCCTGCGCTTCACTCACCAGATTGCAGATCACCGCCACGCATGCTCCTTCATTGGCAGCCTGAATGACCTGATCGATATCCTGATCCGAAAGGCGAAGGTCAACCCGTTCCCGACATTCCAGGAAAACGGTCCTGGATTCCGGCAAATGCGCAGGTTCCCCTTGCAGATCCCAGTACCTGACGGGCGTGCCGCGCCCTGCCCAGGAAATCAATGGATAGGCACTGGATTGTTGTTCCGGTACTTCGCCCCCCCAAGCGTCCAACAGCAGATCCCGCTGGTAGGCCGGCAAAGTGGCAGACATGAGTATGGCGCTACCCCCGGCAGTGGCCTGAGCATGAAGGACACGAGTCAGCAGGCCATACATATAGGCATCATAGGCATGCACCTCATCCACAATCAGTACGGCACGACGCACACCGAAGGCACGGACGAAGTGATGACGGACCGCCAGCACGGAAATCAATACCTGGTCGATGGTGCAAACGCCAATCTGCCCGAGAAAGACCCGCTTGCGGCTCTGGGCAAGCCAATCGGCACACTGTACGGCAGCATCTTCCTTGCCCTGAGCAGTCGGGCGCCGACCGGCTTCCTTGAGAGCCATATATCCTTCATGGCGTGAAGCACGCCCATGAGCCAGTACCACGTTTTTCCGGCCGGGAAAGAGATTTGGCGCCACCTTTTCCAGCCTGTTTAGCATGGCATTGGCCGTGGCTTGAGTTGGCAGAGCAAAGATAATTGCCTCCGCCACCCCGGTAGCCAGAAGATGGGCGGCATAGGCTAGGCCAAACTCCGTCTTGCCGCAGCCTGTCGGTCCCTCCACCAGCAACAGACCCGCCTCCCGGGGCAGATCATCGACCAAACACTGGATCTGGCGGGGCGGGTAATCTGGGAAAATTTTTGACATACCCCCTTGGGATGGCCCTTTACCCAGCATGCCCGTGCTTTTCAGTGCGAACAGGGCTCGCTTTTTTGCCTTGGTTTCCCAATATTCCTGGAGAGGCTGAACTGTATCCCGATACTCAAACCAGTCGGCGTTGGAACCGATCCAGTCAGCAATCGAACAAAATCCAGCCAGAATCAGGGGACAGGCCGGTGGGTCATCCAAAAGAGAAAGCCCAGCAGGTTCCAGAAACAACCGCGCCAAAGATTGCAGCCAGGTTCTCCTAGCCTCCTGATCAAAGCAGCAAACCTCTTCCTCAGCATCCGGGTCGGCAGGTATCTTCGGACTGGAAAGATCACCGTGATGACCGGCTACAGCCTGCATCCAGGGCTGCCAGCAGTCGTAACGATCATCACTGTGCAATGGCACGGCACGCTCAAGCCAACCACAACCCGCTGGACCATGGGCGTAACGCTCCGGCTCCACGCTACCAAGATCAAAGTCCGGACGCAGGTGCAGCAACGCGGGAATAGATTTGAGTTGAAAGCGGATATCGAACTTGCCCAAATCGTGCAAGGCAACAAAAAACAGCACCCAAGCGTGAATCTTTAGCGGATCTGCGTCGCCATGCACCAGCATGAGCCGCTGAATGACAGGACTTGATTGCCACCATGCGTCAGCAACTGCTGCAACGTCCAGACAATGATAGGGAAGAAGATGGCAGAAATCCTGTGCATCTGCTTCCGGACGGGCCTTGCCCCAATATCTGTAAATGGCTTCCATCGCTCTTTTACGTTCCCTGAAAATACGGGCTCACGGCAATACAACCCAATTGAATCGACAATATACCCGGATGACCATGTAAGACTCTCCAATCCTGCCCGGACACCGCCATACCTGACTCCCCTCGGTATTCCATGTATATACATGGACCTACGAAGACAAGCGATTTCGCTACAGTGAGAGAAGATTCATTACAATTGGCTTATTGAAAAACACGGTTATCCTCATAGCCCACACAGAAGACAGCCGAGGCCTGCTGGGACAGCACAACTCGGGATCGTATTGATGTTTTTACGCGCAAACAGCGCCTGCCTCCATCTCCCGCTACTGGTCTCCCGCTTTCGCGGGAGTGACGGGCAAAGACCCGAACAGGTATGCAGCGCCGGTGAATCGCCGTCACTCCCCCACCACCACCCGGTCCCGCCCTTCTCTCTTGGCCTTGAACAAGGCATCGTCCGCCCGTTTGAGGGCGTCGTCCACGTCCTCCCCCGAACGCAGCAGGGTGACGCCGAAGCTGGCGGAAAGCCGGATGGGATCATCCTCGCCCACGGTGAGGGTGGAAATGGTCTGCCGGATACGCTCAAGCACCATGATCGCTTCATCCCGCCTCGTATCCGGCAGCATGAGCAGGAATTCTTCTCCACCCCAGCGGCCGTACACATCGTAAAGTCTCACGCCCTGACGAACGGCGCCGGCGATCTCGCACAGAGCCACGTCGCCCACTTCGTGGCCGAAACGGTCGTTGATCTGCTTGAAGTGGTCCACGTCCATCAGGGCAATGGCGAGACTTGTGTCCTTGCGGGTGGCGCGGTGGGTTTCTTCCTTGAGACGCTCCATCAGAAACCGCCGGTTGGCCAGTCCGGTCAGGGAATCCTGGTTGGCCGCCTGACGCAGGGTTTCAGTGACTTCCCAGAGATTGCGCTGGTACTGGTCCGAGATGCGGGCGAGCTTTTCCATGCGCCTGAGTTGTTTTTCACAGCGCTCGGCCAGGGTCAGGTTCTGGCTGTGTTCGAGCAGATGGTAGCCGTCGGATATCCTCAGCAGTCGCTCCATGCGCTGACTCTGGCCAAGGATGTGTTCGCCCACTTCCTCCAGCAGCGGTATGAGGGGGTGATGGGCGTGGTCGGGATCTTCCAGCGCGGCCTGGATCCGTTCCAGCAGAATCTTGCCGTCCTTGATCGAACCGGATGGCCTAGTCATCGGTGGTGGGGAGAATGTGGAACGGGAAGGTGTAGTCCTCGCGGAATTCTTCCGCCATTTCCATGACCCGTTCATTGCGGGGATCGTAATACCAGTTCACCCGGACTTCCCGGGATTGGGCATGGGCTTCTTCGAGCATGTCGAAGACGTCCATCATGGCCTTCACACTGCTGGTGTTCATGTAGATGAGTTCCAGCTCCAGGTGCAGGGGGCCGTCCGTCTCATCCAGGTACTGCTGGATCCAGGCAAAAATCCGGGCAAAGAATTCGAAGGAGTTCTCGGGATAGGAATTACCCGCCATGTGCAATCGCCCCCGCGCCCGGTCGGTGGCAATGGCGGGGGTGGACTGAGTGCCGGGGATTTCCAGTTCGTGGATCACTGACGACATGAGCATGTATCTTTTTTTTGATAATGATAGTTCAGATGACGGCACGCAGGCTGAAGAACACCCGGTCGTCGCCACCATTGACCGGCGAGATCCTGGCGCACAGCGGCTCCAGGGATTTCCGCGCCACATCCACCAGCCCCAGGCCGGCGCCGCTGAGCACGTCCTCGTCGCGGGGCTTGCGCAACTGGGCCTTGTAGGCCGCCTTGAGTTCCGCCTTGTCCATGGCCGCCAGTTCTTCCACCCGGTTTCGTAGCAGCTCGCCGTCTTCCCGTTCCACCATGTTACCGGCCATGATGACGTAGCGCCCGGCATCGTTGCGGGCGACGATGACGGTGGCGGAGCCGTCACGCTCATCGTAGCCCATGCGGGTGACGTAGTGGCGGATGTTCTGGGTCAGTTCAATATAGATGCCGAAGACATCCATCGCCGCGCCGGGGAGTGCGTTGTCCGCCTCCAGATAGTTTCTCAGGGCATTGCCGATCTCTTCGATCAGGCTGCGGGAGATGGGGCCGTTGAAGCACAGGAGGATATGGTCCTCGTTGAACTGGCGTCGCAGGCTGAACAGGTCGATCTCGGACATAAGGTGTGTTACCCCGTTGCGTATTTGACTTGCGGCATTTCCACTGGATCAGGATTGGTCGACGCGAAAGGCCAATACCGTGACGTCATCCCGCTGATCATGCTTGCCGCGGTAATCATCCAGGGCCTGATCCAGGGCAGCGGCCTGCTCGGCCATGGGGCGTCGGGCGTGGGCCATGAGCAGCGCCTTGAAGCGGGTCTGCCCCAGCCCGAAGCCCAGATCCCCCCCGGATTGTTCCAGGTAGCTATCGGTCACCAGGTAGTAGGTGGCGGCCGGGTCCAGTCTGAGTTCGGTATCTTCGTACCGCCCCACCCGACGATCCCCCAGGGCTCGGCGCCCGCCCTTGACGATCTCCACCTCGTGGCCATCGCTATGATAAAGGCTGATGCGCGCCCCCGAGTAACGCAGGATACCCCGACCCCGATCCACGAACACCAGTCCCGCATCCATGTGGGTGGCAATGGCCTGGGTGGTCTCGGCATCCTTGAGCATTTCCCGCACGATGCCGTCCGCATGGCGCAGCACGACCGCCGGAGACGCCATGCCAAAGGTGTTGATGGCCTGATCCAGGGCGGCTCGGGCCAGCATGGTCATCAGGGCGCCGGGTACCCCGTGTCCGGCGCAGTCCACCACGCCGATCAGGTAGCGTTCATCATCATTGTGAAACAGGTAGAAGTCGCCTCCCACCACATCCCGCGGACGCCAGAGCACGAAGTGATGGGAACCCAGCATATCGGCCATGCGGGTGTCCGGCAGGATGGCTCGCTGGATCAGGCTGGCGTAGTCGATGGACGCCTGGATCTGGCGTTGGGCCTTGGCCATTTCCTGGTTGGCCTGGCGCAATTTTGCGGTGCGCTCCTCCACCCGCACTTCCAGTTCATCGGTATGACTTTTCACTTGCTCGGCCATGCGCCCGAAAGCCCGGGTCAAGTCGCCGATCTCGTCCTTGCCGGCACGGGGTAGCTGGAGGTCGTAGCGCCCCTGGGACATGGCGGTGGCGGATTGCTGCAGCTCACGCAAGGGACGCAGCACGATACGATCCACGGCCAGACCGAACCCGATCAACAGGATCAGCAGCACCAGGGCCACCACCAGCAGACCGGCTCGCAGCCAGGCTTCCCGAATCACCGCGGCCGCGGCCAGATCCACCGCGGTGACTACATACCACTGAAGCTCCGGGATGTAGGCCAGGGCCAGCAACTGTTCGCGCCCGTCCAGGGTCACCGACAGCAGGGGTACGATATCGATCCGCTCCCGGGCCTGTTGCATGGCACGGACCAGTTCGGCGCGCTGCGGCCCATCCGGCAGGCGCTGGGCCAGGGTATATCCATTCACGGCGTCCGTGGTGGTGGAGGCAAAGCTGATCAGCGTCGGGTCCGGGTGGGCCTGGATGGCGCCCCCGAGATCCAGGATCATCGGCGTCACGCCCACGGGTCGGGTCTGGATGAAATCCTCCAGGAAGCCGCCCAGGTCAAGGCCCGTGCCGGCCAGTCCGATGCGGCGTTCGCCATCCAGCACCAGGACATTGAGCCAGACCCGGGTGGTACCCAGTTCCAGGTCAGGATTGACGTTGATGTTGTAGGTGGCCATCTGTTCCAGGGTGTTGAAGAACCAGGCATCGCTAGGTCTGTCCCGGTCCAGGGTGTAGCGGGGCCGATCACTGAAAGGCTGGTCGGTACCATTGAAGTAGTAGTGGCCGCTCAGGGCACTGGCGAGGAAATAGGAAGCGTCACGGAAGTCACGGCGATAACCTTCCGCCTCAAGAAAAAACAGTGTTCGCTTGTCGGCGTCGCCTTCATCCAGCAGCCACCGGCGTGACAGTTCCGAGTCTGCCAGGCGCATGGACAGGGCCAGGTCCCGGGAGACGGGGGCCAGAATCCGTTCCCGGTTCAGGCGCGTGAAGTTCTCGGCAAAGGCCTCGCCGAAGTATTGGCGGACACCTTCCAGCAGTTGCCAGCCGAGAATGCCGGCGGGGACCAGGGCCACCAGACAGGCCAACGCCAGGGCCAGGGTGGACTTGGCCCTGAGGCCCAGGGGGTGTTTCAACATGCGGCATCTCCGGAGACTTCAGGGCACATCGAAAGCCTCCTGCTTTTGCATCAGGGACAAACACGCGGCAGCCGGCATGGGGCGGGCGTAGAGATACCCCTGCGCCTGGTGGCAGCCCCGGTCACGCAGCCATTTGGCCTGATAGTGATTCTCCACGCCTTCCGCCACGGTAATCAGCGACAGGCTACGGGCCAGGGCCAACACGGCGCCGGCAATCAGCTCGGCCTCCCCGCCCATTTCCAGTTCCTTGACGAAGCGCTGATCAAGCTTGAGGCTGCTCACCGGAAAACGGCGCAGGTAGGCCAGCGAGGAGTAGCCGGTGCCGAAATCATCCACCGATAGGCTCACCCCGAGCGTGCACAGGGAGCGCAGTATCCGTTCCGCCACATCCATGTCTTCCATCAGGCAGCTCTCCGTCAGTTCCAGCTCCAGCGCCTCGGCGGGCAGGCCGGTGTCGGCCAGGGCACGCTCCACCTGTTCGACGAAATTGGCCTGGTAGAGCTGGACGGTGGACAGGTTCACCGCCACGGTGAGATCTTCAAACCCCTGCTCGCGCCATGCCTGACATTGCAGGCAGGCCTTGCGCAACACCTGCTCACCCAGGGGGATGATACTGCCGTTGGCCTCTGCGCGGGGGATGAAGACATTCGGGGGAATCATCCCTTGATCGGGATGGTTCCAGCGCAGCAGGGCTTCGACACTGACGATCGCGCCGGTGACCAGATCCACCTTGGGCTGGTAGTACAGCTCGAATTCGTCATGCTCCAAGGCCCATTCCAGGTCACGATCCATCTGCAGCAATTCGCTATGACGGGACATGATCACGGGCTCGAAGATGCTGTGACGACGCAGCAGGTCGTCCTTGGCGTTCTGCACGGAAAAGGCCAGATAGGCCAGCAGTTCCGAGGCATCAGTGGGATACGGCGGGCACAGGACGATGCCGATGTTGCCCTTGACCTCGATGCGTCGGGGGCCGATCTCCACGGGGGGCCGGAGGGCTCCCAGCAGATCCGCCGCCAGGCGTTCAGGGCTGTCCAGCTGGGGAGAATCGTAGAGCACCACGCCGAACTGATCACCATAGATGCGGGCCATGAGGACATCCGGCCCCATCAGTCTGCATAGACGCTCCGATATCCGGCACAGTAGTTCATCCGCCACCGATTCTCCCCAGATGCGGTTGATGTCGGTAAACCCTTCCAGGTCCAGCAGGAAGACGCCCAGGGACCGTTTTTCCGACCTGGCCAGGAACAACAGTTGGTTCAAGTGTTCCTTGAAGTGATCCCGGTTGGGCAGGCCGGTGAGGGCGTCGTGAGACGCCAGAAACTGGATGCGACTGATGGCATTTGCGTGTCGGTCATGACGTTGCAACAGCGTCCTGGCAATGGTCAGGGACAGCGCCAGGGTGAGAATCAGGAGAGCCAGGGTGACGCCGAGCAAGGTGATCCATTGACGCTGACTGGCGGCCTTGATGTCGCGGCCGGTATCGAGGATGTCGCGCACCAGCGTTCGCTCCAGCTGATGAAGTCCGTCGATCCGCTCCGAGGTGACCTGGAACCAATGCAAACCGTTCAGCCCGGCCGGCTGTTGTGTCTCGCCCTTCTGGGTGATGGCGGCGCGGATGGCCATCACTTCCTGATGAGCCGGCTGTTGCTCCAGGGCGTGGAGTCTGTCCACGTAAATGTCGGGCGCAAGGTTGAGAAACTGGCTGCGTTGCAGCTCCTGGACCGCCACCCGCTGCAGGTAATTACGAAAGATGACCGGATCCGGGGTGCCGGCGGTCAGCCAGGCACTACCCAGGGAACGTTCGCGGGCGGCCTGCTCCTTGAGCATGAGCAAGGGACGGTAGGCGGCCAGAAGGCTCAGCATGCCCGGGGTGGCGCCGGCCTCGGGCGTGGAAGAGGCGATCAGGATCAGGGGATCGATCAGACGGCCATAGGGATCGGCGCTTTCCAGGGGATGGAGCAGGTGGCGGTCCACCCGCTCGCGATGGGCCTCCAGCCGGGCCGCGCCTTCTTCCAGTTGCCGTCGGAACACCGCCAGGTCGGCGCCGGTCACCCGCTGATAAATGGTTTCATCCCGCTGATAGCGGCGCAGTGCCTGGTCCGTGGCATTCCGATGCTCGTCCAGGATCGCGCGAAAGTCATTATCCAGGGCACTGAGATAACCGACCGTACTGCCCCGTTCCGCCTGCAGTGCATGGATCAGGGCCTTGCCGTCCAGGGCCAGTTGGGCCACCTGGATCATGCGGGTGCGCTCCTCGTGGCGTTGATGATGCTCCCCAAGGGCAAT
Organism: Ectothiorhodospira sp. PHS-1; assembly: GCF_000225005.1. NCBI lineage: Bacteria > Pseudomonadati > Pseudomonadota > Gammaproteobacteria > Chromatiales > Ectothiorhodospiraceae > Ectothiorhodospira > Ectothiorhodospira sp. PHS-1. The sequence goes on from NZ_AGBG01000021.1 coordinate 15,474, forward strand.
GGTCGCCATGATCAGAAATGCCATCATGGGTATTGCCACAGTGGCGGCGATGCGAAGCCACAGCCTGTCCATGCCTCCCCCGATTGGTGATAAAACCTCTTGATTCACAGGATACATAATCGCAGCATATCCGAACCATGAATTCACCGTTTCACAACCGTTTATCCAAGAACTTTCGCCACTGGTCAAAATGGGCCAGACGGCGAGGCGTCGAGTGCTTCCGCGTCTATGACCGGGACATCCCGGAGTATCCCGTGGCGGTGGATGTGTACGCCGGCATCCCCCATGTGCAGGTTTACGAGACCCGTTGGGAGGCGGATGACGCCGCCTATGACACCTGGCTGAAGGAGGTCCGCGAGACGGTGGGGGCCGTTTTCGGGCTGTCGCCGGAGACGCTGGCGATGAAGGTCCGGCGGCGCCAGAAAGGGACCGAGCAGTATGAGAAGACCGGGCAGGAAGGTGATGAGCTGATCGTGTCGGAGGACGGACTGAGGTTCTCGGTGAACCTGCACGCCTATCTGGACACGGGGCTGTTTCTGGATCATCGCCAAACCCGGGCGATGGTGCGGGAACGCAGTCAGGGCAAGCGGTTTCTGAATCTGTTTGCCTATACCGGGAGTTTTTCCGTGCATGCGGCGGCCGGGGGCGCCTCGGAGAGTCTAACCCTGGACCTGTCGCGGACCTATCAGGAGTGGTCGTTGCGGAATTTCCAGCTCAACGGGCTGGACCTGACGCGTCATCGGCTGGAGCGGGTGGATGTGATGCAGTGGCTGGAGGATGCGCCGCGACTGGGCCGGCGCTATGACCTGATCGTGATGGACCCGCCCTCCTTTTCCAATTCCAAGAAGATGACGGCGACACTGGATGTGCAGCGGGATCATGCCTGGATGATCAACCGCTGCCTGGGTCTGCTGTCAGCCCGTGGGGAGCTGTTCTTTTCCAACAATCGGCGCGGTTTCAAGCTTTATGAGAACGAACTGGCCCCCTGCCGGGTGGAGGAGATCACCCGGCAGACCGTGCCCGAGGATTTCGGTCGCGGCCGACCGCACCGATGCTGGATCATCCGGCGGTTGGAGGATTAGCGCCGCTTCCCCGTTAGGGAACCCAGCAGGCCCCGCACGATCTGGCGCCCGATCTGGGTGCCTACCGCCCGGGCGGTGCTCTTGGCGGTGGCCGCCAGCACGCTGTCGCCCCGCCGGGATGTACCGCCGCCACTGCCGCGACGACTGCGCGCCGCCTGCTGGGTGGTGACCGTCGTGGTGGGTTCGCTCAGGGCCGCTTCCGCCTGTCGCTGCAGGATTTCATAGGCCGATTCCCGATCCACCGGAGTGTCGTAGACACCCGCCAGGGGCGAGGACTGAATCAGCGCCCGCCGCTCGGCATCGTTCAACGGGCCAATGCGGCTGGCGGGGGGGCGAATCAGGGTGCGCTCCACCGGCGTGGGCTGGCCCCGCTCGTCCAGCACGGAAACCAGGGCGGTGCCGGTGCTCATGGACAGGATCTCCGCCTCCGTATTCAGGCCCGGCTTGGCCCGGAAGGTTTGGGCCGCCGCCCTCACCGCCTTCTGATCCCGAGGGGTGAAGGCCCGCAGGGCATGCTGGATGCGGTTGCCCAGTTGCCCCAGCACCGGTTCGGGCAGATCCAGGGGATTCTGGGTGACGAAATACACCCCCACCCCCTTGGACCGGATCAGCCGCACCACCTGTTCGATGCGGTCGGTCAGGGACTTGGGGGCATCCTTGAACAGCAGGTGGGCCTCGTCGAAGAACAGGACGAAACGGGGCTTGTCCGCGTCGCCCACCTCGGGCAACTGCTCGAACAGCTCAGACAACAGCCACAGCAGCAAGGTGGAGTACACCAGGGGACTGGCCCGGTACAGACGCTCCGCGTGCAGGATGTTGATCACGCCCCGCCCCTGCTCATCGGTCTGCAGGAAATCCTCCAGGGTCACCGCCGGCTCACCGAAGAACTGCTCCGCGCCCTGGGACTCCAGGCTGAGCAGACTGCGCTGGATGGCCCCCAGGCTGGCGGGGGCGATGTTGCCGTAGGTACGGCTCAAGGTCTGACGCTGCTCCCCCACCCAGTTGACCATGGCACGCAGGTCCTTCAGGTCCAGCAACAGCCAGCCGTTGTCGTCGGCCACCCGGAACACCAGCTGCATCAGCCCGCTCTGGGTCTCGTTGAGGTTCATCAGCCGGCTGAGCAGGGTGGGTCCCAGGTCGGCGATGGTCAGGCGCAGGGGATGGCCCTGTTCGCCGAACACATCCCAGAACACGGTGGGGGCGCCGTGCATGTCCAGGTCATCCAGGCCCACCTGCCCTGCCCGTTCCCGTACCCGGTCATTCATCTGGCCGGGGACGGCGATGCCGGAAAAGTCACCCTTGATGTCCGGCACGAACACCGGCACCCCCAGGTCCGAAAAGGACTGGGCCAGTGTCTGCAGGGTGATGGTCTTGCCGGTACCGGTGGCGCCGGCGATGAGGCCGTGGCGATTGGCCATGCGCGGGGTGATGGCCACCGGGTGGCCGTCCGCGGCACCGATCAGCAGGGGATGTGCGTTCAAGGGCGGTCTCCTTGTTCATGGGTCACGTAGATGAGTCCGTCCACGTCGTAATCCAGTTCCCGGGCCTGCGCGACCAACCGCCGGACCACGTCGGGGTCCAGTTCGGGGCTGCGCGCCAGGATCCAGAGATAGGAACGGGTGGGACCGGTCACCATGGCGTACTGGTAGTCGTCCTTGTCCAGGGCAATGATGTTGTAAGCGCCATGAAACGGTCCGAAGAAGGATACCTTGAGGCGGCCCACGGTGGGAGACTCAATGAACCGGGCCACGCCTCGCGCCTCCCGCCAGACCTCCCGATCCGGGTGATAGCCCCGGTTGAGCACGCTGATGGCGCCGTCTTCGCGCAGTTCGTAATGGGCCGTGACATCGGTCAGGCGCCGTTCAAAGGAGTGATCCAGCCGGGCGATGGAGTACCAGGTACCCAGATAGCGTTCGGCCTCCAGCCTCCGGACCGGCTCCACGCCCTTGGGGATGCCGGTGCAGCCGGCCAGCAGGAACAGGGCCGTCGCGGACAGGCACAGACGCGCCCACAGGGACAGGGTGTTGCGGGAAAGCCCGTCGTTCATCAGTTTGCCTCGCTTTCAAACAGGATGCGGTAGGGATGGGCGTCGAACAGGGCTTCGATCCTTGCAATGCGCCCTTCCCTGACCTGCGCCCACTGCACCATGTCGACCTTCATCTTTTCGGAGATCTGGACATGGAACACCATGAAATGGCACACATCAGGCCCATCCACGAACTGCTTGCGGATCTCGATGCGCTGCAGGATGCCGCCGGTCAGCGACAGATGTTCGATGAAACGCTCGACGTCGTCGAAGCGACTGATGGGGCTGACGTAGCGGAATGATCGCTCGTCCAGCAGGGCGCGCGCGCAGTCATAGTCATGCCGCTCGATGGCTTGCAGATAATGATCGACCACCGTTGCCGGGGTCGGGGGCTCGGCGAATGACGTCATTGGATTCAGGCAACCTCTCGCGGTAGCGATTGACGCTATCCCGGGGACCCTGGGGTGTCAAGGGAGCAAGGCCCGACCAACGTGCCGGGTCCGACACATGGCCTTCGTCTCGTTCATGTTGTGTTCAGCCATGCAGGAGGAAACTGTACCCGAGGCTGGAGGAAGGACCGTCATCTCCCCGGCCAGTGTTCTGAAACTTCAGCGAGAAGGAGAATGACCATGAAAACCCTGAACAACAACGTGAGCCGCCGCCGTTTCCTGCAGTTCGGTGCCTATGGCCTGGTGGCTGTTCCGGTGGTGGGCGCCCTGGGCTGGGCCACCGCCGCACAGGCCGCCGCCAAGGTGGACGAGAACTCGGACACGGCCCAGGCCCTGGCCTATCGCCATGATGCCGCCACGGTGGACCATCCGGCCTTTGTGGAAGGTAGCAACTGCGCCAACTGTCTGCTGTACACCGATACCGGTGGTGACTGGGGTCCCTGTGCCGTGTTCCCCGGCCAGCAGGTGGCCGCCAAGGGCTGGTGCACGGCCTGGGTGGCGCGGTCGTAAGGTCGCCCCCTCCCCTCATCTCCTTCTCCCCTCGCGGGAGAGGGGTTGGGGGGAGAGCCATGGATTTGAGGGCACGCCAAAATTGACCCAGCCAAGGGTGGCCCCACACGCTGAATGATGTAGACTTCCGGGCTGCCTGCCCGCCTTTCCGGCCTGCCGGACAGTGGGTGTGGCCCCAATGTCTACATAGAGCAGCTAAACCATGGCATCGACCGAACGTCTTTTGTTGAGCGGCAACGAGGCAGTCGCGCTGGCCTCCCTGCATGCCGGTGTACGCCTCGGAACCGGATACCCGGGCACCCCCTCCACCGAGATCCTGGAAGCCTTCTCCCTGATCGGCGGACCCGCCCAGTGGTCCCCCAACGAGAAGGTGGCCCTGGAAGTGGCCCTGGGCGTCTCCTTTGCCGGCGGCCGCACCCTGGTCACGATGAAGCACGTGGGCGTGAACGTGGCCGCCGACCCCCTGTTCACCGCCGCTTACATCGATCTGACCGGCGGCCTGGTGCTGATCTCCGCCGATGATCCGGGCATGGCCTCCAGCCAGAATGAGCAGGACAATCGCCACTACGCCCGCGCCGCCATCGTGCCCATGCTGGAGCCCTCCGATTCCCAGGAGGCCTATGACTTCACCCTGGCCGCCTTCGAACTCTCCGAGCGCTGGCGCGTCCCGGTGATCCTGCGCATGACCACCCGCATCTGTCACGCCAAGACCGAAGTGATTCCGGGTGAACCCCGGCCATCCACCCTGGAACCCCATTTTGAACGGGACATCCCTGGCCGCGTGATGATTCCCGCCTATGCCCGTCCGGCGCACCACAAGGTCCGCGCCAAAATGGAAGAAATCGCCCGCTGGAACGAAGAAAGCGGCCTGAACCGCATCTATCCCGGCGACAAGTCCCTGGGCATCATTGCCTCGGGCATCTCGGTGATGCATGCCCGCGAGGCCGCGCCCGATGCCACCTTGCTGGCCCTGGGACTGACCTGGCCGCTGCCCATGCAGATGATCACCGACTTCGTCAACAGCGTGGACCGCTGTATCGTCATCGAGGAAGGGGACCACTTGCTGTACGAAGCCCTCACGGTGGCCGGACTGAAGGTGGAAGGCAAGCCGGAGATGTATCGCTTCAGTGAGCTGAACGTGTCCCGGGTCCGCCGCATCATCGCCGGCGATGTGAGCCCCGAGGCCCCCCGTCCTCGCGGCAAACCCCCGGAACTGTGCCAGGGCTGCTCCCACCGGGAGGTGTTCGAGGCCCTGAGCCGCCTGGACTGCATCGTTGCCGGCGACATCGGCTGCTACACCCTGGGCGTGCTGCCTCCCTTCGAGGCCATGGACACCTGCGTGTGCATGGGCGCCGCCATCGGCGTGGGCCTGGGCCTGCGGCATGTGCTGCCCGAGGCCGAGGCCCGGCGGGTGGTCAGCGTCATCGGTGACTCCACCTTCGTCCACTCCGGCCTGACCGGCATTGCCGAGATGGTGTACAACCCGCCGCCCACCGGCCATGTGGTCCTGATCGTGGACAACAGCACCACCGCCATGACCGGACGCCAGGAACATCCGGGGACCGGCCGCAGCCTGAACCACGAACCCACCAATCGAATGGACTTCGTGGCCGTATGCAAGGCCATGGGCGTGAAGAACGTCGAGGTGGTGGATCCGCAGAAGGATGAAGCGAAGTTCGAGGAGATCCTCAAGGACATGATGGCCCGGGACGAATTGTCCGTGCTGATCGCCGAGCGGCCCTGCATCCTGGCAGTGCCCTTGATCCGCAAGCTGGAAAAGGCCGAGGCGGACAAGCGTTGCGCCGCCGGGGGCTGTGCGGCCGCACCGGTGGAATGACCCATCCAACGAATCTTTAGGGGATCATCAATGGCAGTTACCAACATAGTGCTGGCCGGTCTGGGCGGACAGGGCGTGGTCAAGGCGTCCGACCTGCTCTCCACCACCGCCTTCTCCAGCGGGTTGCAGGTCAAGAAGAGCGAAGTCCACGGCATGAGCCAGCGGGGTGGCTCCGTCACCACCGATGTGCGCTTCGGCAAGCAGGTTCTCAGCCCCATGGTGCCCATGGGCGAGGCGGATTTCCTGATGGTGTTCGAATCCACCCAGGTAGACCTCAACCTGGGCTGGCTGCGTCCCGGCGGTGTCCTGATCACCCCGGACCTGATCCCGGAGGGCGAGCTGAAGAATCGCAAGAGCCTGAACGTGGCCCTGCTGGGTGCCGCCTCCATGGTGATGGACTTCTCCGAACAGGAATGGGTGGCGGCCATTCATCAATGCTTCCCGCCCAAGCTCCATGCCGTCAATGAACACGCCTTCGCCCTGGGGCGCAAACTGGGGGCGGGACTGTCCCGCCCGGAAGTGATCGAGGGGGTTTGAATGCTGAGCGAACGCTGGAACGACGTGGAGGGTGGATTCCACCCTGCCAGTGCACCCGACTATCTGCCCGTGGAACGCCTGCGGGAAGTGCAGCTACGGCGCCTGCGCGCCGTGGTGACCCGCGCCTACGACAACGTGGACCTGTTCCGCTCCCGCATGCGGGAGCGGGGGCTGACCCCGGCGGACATCCGGACCCTGGATGACATCGCCCAGCTGCCGTTCACCGTCAAGGTGGATCTGCGCGACACCTACCCCTTTGGCCTGTTTGCCAGCCCCATGAGCGAGATCGTGCGCCTGCACGCCTCCTCCGGGACCACCGGCAAGCCCATCGTGGTGGCCTACACCCGCGAAGACCTGAATGTCTGGGCCGAGGTGATGACCCGCACCTTCGCCGCCTGCGGCTTGCACCGGGGCGACATCGTGCAGAACGCCTTCGGCTACGGCCTGTTCACCGGCGGTCTGGGCGCCCACTACGGGGCCGAGGCCCTGGGGGCAACGGTGATCCCCGTGTCCGGCGGCAACACCGAGCGCCAGCTGATGGTGATGAAGGACTTCAACGTCAGCGCCGTCTGCGCCACCCCCAGCTACTTCATCCATGTGATCGAACGGGCCAACGACATGGGGCTGGACCTGCGGGAACTGCCCCTGCACACCGGCATCTTCGGCGCCGAACCCTGGAGCGAGGAAATGCGCCGGCGCATCCAGGAAGGGGCCGGCATCCGGGCCTACGACATCTACGGCCTGTCGGAGATCATCGGCCCCGGGGTGGGCAGCGAGTGCGAGCACCAGGACGGCCTGCACATTTTCGAGGATCACTTCTATCCGGAGATCATCGATCCGGAGACCGGCGCGGTGCTGCCCGACGGCGAGGAAGGGGAACTGGTGCTCACCACCCTGAGCAAGCAGGCCATGCCCATCATCCGCTACCGCACCCGCGACATCACCCGCATCATCACCGAGACCTGCGGCTGCGGCCGTAGCCTGCGCCGTATCCGTCGCGTGGGACGCCGCTCCGACGACATGTTCATCATCCGCGGCGTGAACGTGTTCCCGTCCCAGGTGGAAGCGGCACTGCTGGCGGTGGAAGGCACCCTGCCCCACTACCAGATCATCCTCACCCGCGACCATGGCCTGGACCAGATGGCGGTGGAAGTGGAAGTGACGCCGGAGGTCTTCAGCGACAAGGTCCGTGCCCTGGAAGACGTCCGCGCCGAACTGGCCAAGGCCATCGAGCAGATCATCGGCATCCGCGTGGCCCTGCGCCTGGTGGAACCCCGCACCATCGCCCGCAGCGAAGGCAAGGCCAAGCGGGTGATCGACAAGCGTGCCATCTAGTCGGCCCGCATCAAGGAGTATCGCTTCATGAAGCTGCAACAGCTTTCCGTGTTTCTGGAGAATCGTCCCGGGCACCTGGCCGAGCCCCTGGCCCTGCTGTCCCGGGAAGGCATCAATATCCTGAGTCTGTCCCTGGCGGACACCTCGGACTTCGGCATCCTGCGCATGATCGTGCGCGACTGGGAGCGGGCCGCGCAGGTACTCAAGGCGGATGACTGGGTGGTCAAGCTCACCGAGGTGGTGGCGGTGGGCGTGGAGGACCGTCCCGGCGGCCTGGCCGAGGTGTTGCAGGCGGCGGGCAAGGCGGAACTCAAGATCGAGTACATGTACGCCTTCTCCCTGCGGCGCAACCACCGGGCCGCCCTGATCTTCCGCTTCGAGGAACCGGACCGGGCCATCGACGCCCTCTCGGCCGCCGGTTGCCATGTGATCGAAGCCGAAGCACTCTTCGCCGCGGTGGAATAAACAGGACGCCACGGCCATGCCGCTGCCCTTCAAGGAACACCCCCTGCGCCATGCGGTCACCACCGAGCTGCATGCCCGTACCTTTGAGCCCATCAAGGCACCGGCCAGGGTCTCGCACCTGGCCTTTATCTGCGGGGAACGGGGCAGCGGCCGCAATACCGGGCACCTGATCAAGCTGCTGGAGTTCTTCGGTGCCCCGGTGCCGGAGTCCGTGGATCAGTACCACGTGGCGGATCTGGGCGGCATCCGCCTGCACTGGGAGCGGCATACCGAGTTCGTCACCTACACCTTCACCGAGCCCGGACCTTACAGGCACCCCTTTGACAACCCGGTCATCGAGCGGCTGCCGCCCCAGTGGCTGGCGGCCTCTCCGGGGGAACTGGTCAGCGCCGTTTCCGTGGCGCTGGAGTCGAAGGACATGCCCGAACGCAGCCCGGCGGAACTGGCCGAGCTGTTCGGTCACAACATCATCATCGGCTCGGAAGTGGTGGGGGGACTGGGACGGGCCTGGTCGGATCTGCGCATCCACACCGACGGTTATGCCCGCATCCTGCTGCGTAACGAAGGCCTCACCGATGCCCAGGCCGGCCGCATGGTCAAGCGGGTGCTGGAACTCAACGCCTACCGCTCCATGACCCTGCTGGCCCTGCCCGTGGCCCGCAAGGTCAGCCGCACCCTGGACACGGCGGACCGACGCCTGGCGGCACTGGCCACCGTCATGACGGAACAACCTTCCCAGGCCCCGCCAGGTCAGCCGGTGGAAAGCCGGTTGCTGGCGGAATTGACCGGCCTGGCGGCGGAAATCGAATCAGTGGCAGCCCAGACCACGTTTCGGTTCGAGGCCTCCAAGGCCTATTACCGGGTGGTCAAGCAACGTCTGGAACAGTTGCGCCAGCGCCGCATCATCGGCCTGCAGACCTTCACCGAATTCCTGGATGCCCGGCTGGCGCCGGCGGTGGCCACCTGCGAATCCGTGGGCAGCCGGCAACGGGACCTGGCGGAGCGGGCGGCCCGTCTCACCGCCCTGCTGCGGGCCCGGGTGGAGGTGAGCCTGCAGGCCCAGAACCGTAACCTGCTCGAATCCATGGACCGCCGCGCCAAGCTGCAGCTACGGTTGCAGGAGACGGTGGAAGGCCTGTCGGTCATCGCCATCGGTTATTACGGCGTGGGCCTGGTGGGGTACCTGCTCAAGGGCCTGGAGTCCCAGGGTCTGCCCGTCAACGCCACCCTGGGCATGGGCATTGCCATGCCCATCGTGGTACTCAGTGCCTGGTTCTTCCTCAAACGGGTGAAGAAGCGCCTGATGCAGGGGCACGGCGAATAGATCAGGCGAGGTATTTCTCCCGCAGGGCCACCTTGTTGGTCTTGCCCACGGAAGTCTTGTCCACCTGATCCACGAAGCGCACCTTGAGCAGGATGGACTCCTTGGGCAGCATGCCCTTGTCCACGAACTCACGGACATGGTGGGTCAGTTCGCGCTCACCCGGCTCGGTGCCGGCACGGGGCACCACCAGGGCCAGGGGGATCTCGCCCCAACGCGCCGCCGGCTGCCCGATGACCGCCACCTCGGAGACATCCGGGTGCTGCATGAGCACATCTTCCAGTTCCAGGGAACTGAGCCATTCTCCGCCCACCTTGATCACATCCTTGGTGCGATCCGTGATGCGGATGCTGCCGGTGTGGTCGCGGCAGGCCACGTCGTGGGTATGTAGCCAGCCGCCGGCCCAGAGACGCTCGGACTGTTTTTCATCCTTCAGGTACCCCTGGGTCAGCCAGGGCGCACGAACCTGCACCTCGCCCGGGGCATGATCATCGGACGTCACCTCCCTGCCCTCGGTATCCACCACGCGCAAATCCACCAGCGGCAAGGGACGGCCGGTGCGAACCCGGCGATCGACCTGCTCGTCCATCGGCAATGTCAGTTCGTCATCGCTCAGTTGGGACAGGGTGAGGATGGGACAGGTCTCGGACATGCCGTAGCCGGTATAGATGTCCACACCGCGGCGCATGGCCTGACGGCACAGGGCCTTGGGCAGACTGGAGCCGCCGATCAGCACCTTCCAGCGCGAGAGGTCACAGTCCGCATTTTTCGCATCGTTGAGCAACATGTGCAGGATGGTGGGTACGCAGTGACTGAAGGTGACCCTTTCCGTCTCGATGAGCCGGGCCAACTGGTGAGGGATGTACTTGCCCGGATAGACCTGCTTCACCCCCAGCAGGGTGGCCATGTAGGGAATGCCCCAGGCGTGGACATGGAACATGGGCGTGATGGGCATGTAGACATCCTCCCGGTGAAAACGCCCTTGGGTGCTGTTGGAGGCCAGGGTCAGCAAACTGGTCAGCGTATGCAGCACCAGCTGGCGATGGCTGAAATACACCCCCTTGGGCAGGCCCGTGGTACCGGTGGTATAGAAACAGGTGGCCCGGGTGTTCTCGTCCAGGTCGGGGAAGGTCTCCAGGGGCTGTGCCGCCTGCAGCAGCTGCTCGTACTCGCCCACGAAATTCAGGCCCGCGGGATCGGCCCGGTCAGCGTCCTGGCCGGAAGTTTCGTCAGTCAGTCGGATGAACTTCCGGACCGATTCGATCCGTCCCCGGATCGGCGCCAACAGGGAGATGAACTCATCGTGGACCAGGATCAGGTCATCCTCGGCGTGACTGATGGTATAGACCAGCTGTTCGCTGGACAGCCGCACGTTGATGGTGTGCAGCACGGCCCCGATCATGGGCACGGCAAAGTAGCATTCCAGGTAACGATGGCTGTCGTAGTCCATCACCGCCACGGTATCACCCGGGCCGACGCCCTGGGCCTTGAGCATGGCCGCCAGCCGGGCGACTCGCTGTCTGAACTCTGCGTAAGTGAAACGTCGCTCCCCCTTGTAAACGATCTGCTGTGAGGGATCGTAGTGAAGCGGTGAAAACAGCAGATGCTTTATCAGCAGGGCGGGCAAGGAAGCCATGGACATGACGTGATTTCTCCTGTGAGGCGCATTGGCGAGAATATACAGGATGAAACCGCGCCGATTGTCGGACATTCTCTGCCGGTAACGGGGCTCAATGACAAAACTCAAAACCTGAGCGCCCGATCCGGCGCACAATGAGCCGTCGTACGGTCTGCACAGCCCTCCCGACAGGATGTTTCAAGGATCGGCCCGGTCTGTGAGCACGGGACGAGCGCTATCGATCCGATCGCTGCCCTACCCGCCGTTTCCGGCCGGAGACAGGCCACCAACTTCTTGCCAGCGCGGCCGATATCTACTGCATGCTGACGCGTTTCAAAACACTGCCGTAGTAACCAACGGGTATCCTGGGGAACCAACATGCAACGCATCTGTGACTTACCGATCTGGGTCCGCCTGGTGGGGGCCATGTGTGGCTCATCCTGGTGCTGGCCTGGGGCGGCATGACCCTGTGGACGGTTCAGGAACAACGGCAAACAGCGGTTCGTCAGGCAGAGTCCTTTTCCGAGACCCTGCATGAAATCACCATGGCCGGGCTGACCACGATGATGATCACCGGCACCATATCAGTCGGCGTGCCGAGTTTCTGGATCAGATCATAGAACTCCAGAACGTCCATGACCTCAGGGTACTGCGCGGTGACAACGTCTCCCGCCAGTACGGCCCGGGCAGCGAACATGAAAGACCCAGGGATGCCATCGAGCGCAATGTGCTGGAAACCGGACAGGCCTACATTGCCCTTTCCGAAGACCGTTCCAGCCTGAGGGCGGTCATGCCCGTGTTCAATGAACGCCAGTACCTGGGCAAGAACTGCACCCTGTGCCACGCGGTGGCACCGGAGGGCGCGGTGCTGGGCGGGGTGAGCCTGCAGATCAGCCTTGAGGATGTCAATACCGCCTCGCGTCGGTTCGGCTTCAACTTCCTTGCCGTGGCCACCCTGATCAGCCTGCCGGTGCTGCTGTTCCTGTTCCTGTTCACCCGCCGCTTCGTCACCAACCCCCTGCATGAAATGACCCGCGGGCTGCAGGGCATCGCCCAGGGCAATGGTGATCTGTCCCATCGTCTGCCGGTCCGCGGCAGTGACGAGATCGGACAGGCCTCTCAAGCCTTCAATGCCATGATGGACAATTTCCGCGACCTGATCGGCAAGGTGCTCCATTCCACGGGTAAACTGGCCAGGGCCGCCGGCAATCTGGCCGCTGTCACCGAGCGCACCAACGACGGTGTTTCCCGTCAGCGTAGCGAGATCGACCAGCTCGCCACCGCCATGAACGAGATGAACAGCACGGCTCAGGAGGTGGCGCGCAACGCCCAGCAGAGTTCGGATTCCACACGTCAAGCCGAGGCAGCCGCCCAGGAAGGCAAGCATGTGGTTTCCGGCACCATGAAGCGTATCGAGCAGCTGGCCACGGAAGTGCAGAAGGCCGCCGACGTGATCCGTGAGCTGGACAACGACAGCGAAGAGATCGGCAAGGTGCTGGACGTGATCCGGGGCATTGCCGAACAGACCAACCTGCTGGCGCTCAATGCCGCCATTGAAGCGGCCCGTGCGGGCGAGGCCGGGCGCGGCTTTGCCGTGGTGGCCGACGAGGTCCGCTCCCTGGCCAACCGCACCCAGAGTTCGACCCAGGAGATTCAGGCCATGATCGAACGGCTGCAACAGGCCAGTCGTCGCGCGGTGACGGCCATGGATGAAAGCCGGCAGTCGGCCCAGGCCAGTCGCGACAGTGCCGCCCAGGCGGATACCTCGCTGGATGCCATTACCCTGGCGGTCACCACCATCAGCGACGTGAATGCCCAGGTGGCCAGTGCCGCCGAGGAGCAAAGCGCCGTGGCCGAAGAGATGAACCGCAATGTCACCAGCATCTCCGATGCGGCCGAGCAGAATGCCCAGGGCGCAGAGGAAACCACCCTGGCCTCCGAACAGCTGGCCCGACTGGCGGACGAACTGCAGGATCTGGTGGGCCGTTTCAAGGTGTGAAAACGGCGCGGGGCGGGCCATGGGCCCGCCCCGCGTGACCATCAGCCCCACTCCACCGAATGGGGGCCGTGATGAATTACTCGGCGTCCACCTCGGACATCTCCAGGATGGAGGCGACGATGTCGTTCATTGTCACCAGCCCCACCAGGGTGTTGTCCCTAAGCACCACGATGCGGCGAATCCCCTGATTGACCATCAGCTTGGCCACATGCTTGACCTCCAGCCCCTCCGGCACGCTGATCACCGGCTTGGAGCAGACGTCGTAGACATTGATCAGGTCGATGTCCCCTTCCTCCGCCACGATGGTGCGCAGGATAGTGGTATAGGTGATGATGCTGTAGGCATCGTGCTCGTAACGCTTGTCCACCACCAGGGACTTGACCTGGTGCCGGCGCATCTCGCGCATGGCCTCGCGAATGGTGGCGAGGGGGGAGATCATCGCCACGTCCTTCACCATGATATCTTTGACCAACATGGGTTACCTCGGGCTTACAGCTCGTCCTTGAGACGGTCTTCGAATTGTTCGATCTGGCGCATGTCGATACCGGCAATATGCTCCAGTGGCACGGTGAACACCACGCCGTGGCTATGAGACTTCAGATCCAGTTCATCCCGCAGCGCCTTCATCACCGCCAGGGACAATTTCTTCTCCAGGACCATCAACAGAATCGACTGGCTGCCCTCGTAGGTCAGGCCAAGGAAGGTCTTCTTCTCCTTGGCGCCTATCCCCCGGGCATCGATGATGGTCACCCCGCCGGCCCCCGCCTGCTTGGCGACGTCGATGGCCTTTTCTTCCAGGTTGTCGGCCACAATGGCCACCAGAACGGCAAACTTCATGATTCAGCTTCCCTCCACCAGTTGGTGAGTTCAACGGCGATAGCATAGAGCATCACGCCGATGATCGGGAAGCCGCCCGGGTTGACGTGCTGCAATCGGGTCAGTCCGTGGTGGGCTTGACCGACATTTGAGGTATGCTTGCCCCCTGACCCGGAGCATTCAGGATCAAAAGGCGATCATGTCCCTTCAACTGCCCCACGAAATCATTCGCGAATCCGTCAAACTGGCCCTGATCGAGGATATCGGTGGCGGCGATCTCACCGCCGGCCTGATCCCGGAACAGACACGGTGCTGGGCCCATGTGGTCTGCAAGGATCAGGCAATCGTCTGCGGACAGGCCTGGTTCGACGAGACCTTCAGACAACTGGACCCGACGGTGGAGATCACCTGGCATTGCCGGGAAGGCGAGGCGGTGGAGCCCGACACCCGGCTGTGCAGTCTGAGTGGCCCGGCCCGCCCCATTCTCACCGGGGAGCGCACGGCGCTGAATTTCCTCCAGACCCTCTCGGCCACGGCCACCCGGACCCGGCGCTACGTGGATGCCGTGGCCGGCACTCCCGCCAATATCCTGGACACCCGCAAGACCCTGCCCGGACTGCGGCTGGCGCAGAAGTATGCCGTCAGTTGCGGCGGCGGCATGAACCACCGCCTGGGTCTCTACGATGCCGTGCTGATCAAGGAGAATCACATCATGGCCGCCGGCTCCATTGCCGCGGCCGTGGCACAGGCCCGCGCTCTGCCCGGCCAGGTCAAGGTGGAAGTGGAAACGGAAACCCTGGACGAGGTCCGTCAGGCGCTGGAGGCCGGCGCCGACGTGATCATGCTGGATGACTTCGACCTGGAAGGGATGCGGGCCGCGGTCGCCATGGTGGGCGATCGCTGCAAGCTGGAGGCCTCCGGCGGCGTGGACCTGTCCAGGATCCGGGAAATCGCCAAGACCGGCGTGCACTTCATCTCCGTGGGCGCCCTGACCAAGCATATCCAGGCGGTGGATTTGTCCCTGCGCCTGGAGGCCTGATCCTTTTCTTCTTTCTCTAGCCCACCCGGGTCTTGGCCAGCTGCCAGAGGGCTTCCAGGGCCTCCAGGGACTCGTCTTCCATGCGGCTGCCTTCCCGGGTCAGGGTCTCTTCCATGAAGCGGAAACGGCGCTCGAACTTGGCATTGGTGCGCCGCAGGGCCGCCTCGGGGTCCACTTTCAGGTGGCGGGCCAGGTTCGCTACGGCAAACAGGACATCTCCCAGCTCATCCTCCAGGCGGGCGTGGGGGGCGCCGGCCCCCATCTCCGCCCGCACTTCGTCCAGTTCCTCGTGAATCTTGTCCAGGATGGGGGTGGCATCGGCCCAGTCGAACCCCACCCGGGCGGCACGCTTCTGGATCTTAGCGGCACGAGCCAGGGCCGGGAGTGTCAGGGCAATACCGTCCAGCACACCGGATGCCGGTTCATTTCCGCCACTGCCTACGCCCTGACGGTCGGCCCGTTCCCGGGCCTTCTCCGTCTCCCAGGCCGCATGCTGGGCGTCTTCTGATTCAAACCGGACACCGGCAAAAACATGGGGGTGACGGCGGATGAGTTTGTCTGCCAGGGTGTGGGCGACGTCGTTGAAATCGAAACGCCCCTCCTCTTCCGCCATCCGGGCGTGAAACACCACCTGCAACAGCAGATCCCCCAACTCCGAGCGCAGTTCATCAAAATCGCGCCGGGCAATGGCATCGGCCACCTCATAGGCCTCTTCCAGGGTATGGGAGACGATGCTGTCGTAGGTCTGCTTCAGATCCCAGGCACAGCCCCGCTCCGGATCCCGGAGTCGGGCCATGATGCCGAGAACCTCATCCAATGCGGGAGAAGATGAGGGTTTCATGGCTAGAAACTGAAACGGATGCCGAAGTGAATGTTGTCGTCCAGCTTGTAGTTCTTCTTGTAGTCCAGATCCGTCTCGATCCGCCGGTAACCGATGAATCCGGCCGCGCCCGGCGTCACTTCCAGTTCATAGCGCAGGGAAACGTCCCACAGATCATTGGCATCGCCGAAGCTGGTGATGGGCGGGGCATAGTAAGCTTCCAGGGCGAAGTACATGGGCGTGTTGGCCGGTATCGTGTACCTCACCTCGCCCCCCAGCCCCAGGGCCTGGAACTTGTCGTCCGGTTCATCGATAAACCCGAAAAAGAGCTTGCCGCCGACACCGAAGGTCAGCGGCTGCTCGCCGGCGGGGACTCCCCGCACATGCATGCCGGTGGTCAGCATGTAATCACTGTCTTCATTGAAAAACAGGCCGAAGAACAGGTCGGCGCCACCAAATCCGACAGCGCTGGAGTCGGTGATGAAATTGAACTGGGCCGTTTCCTTGCTCAGGTAGATGTCCAGGGTATGCGCCGAGGCCATGGGTGCCATTGCCACCAGACAGGCCGCCGTCAGCAGTTGTTTACGCATAAAAATCTTCCAGTGATGGTTTAACTAATAAGGACAAACCTGCCGAGCCTACCATGTCAGCCCTTGGGCTGCTCATCCCGGGTCTTGCTCATCCCGGGCGGGGACATCAGGGTCTGGGTCTTGTGGTCATAACGCCCCTTGAGTTCATCCTTGATGGTACCCGACCACATGGGGACACCCACGAAATATCCGGCACGTCCGATCAGGTGAGCCGCTACCGGCCCGGTCAGCACCAGGAATACGATGATGGCCGCGGCCTTGGCCGCCACGGTCACATCTCCGAAGAACTCCAGCCCCACGGCGACCATCATGAGTCCGCCCCCGAGCGCACCTGCCTTGGTGGTGGCATGCAGCCGGGTGGGCAGATCCGGCATGCGCAACAGACCCAGCGCCGCCACGAACATGAAGCCAACTCCGGTCAGCAGGAACAGGACAATCAGGATGTCCATCAGAAGCTCAGTCACCATCACGGCTACCCCCCTTGGCGATCAGGCGGGCAAACCCCACCGCGGCCAGAAATGCCGTCAGTGCCAGCACCATGGCCACGTCCAGGAAGGCCGTCACCCCGTTGGAGAGGGTGTAGACGGCGATGAAGCCCACCGTCAGGGTTGCCAGCATCTCCAGGGCCACCACCCGATCCGGCAGGCTGGGCCCCAGGATCAGGCGGAAAAAGATCAATACCAGGGAAATCCCCAGCACCAGATAGGCGATGAATATGGAGAACTCAATCATGGCTGCCCCCGCTGCAAATTCTTGAATGCCGATCCCGTCCCGCATGCCTCACCGCAGCACCTCCAGGGCACGATATTCCATGTAACGGATGCTCTCGATCACCTCGGCCTCGTTTTCCAGATACATCACATGGATGTACAGCACCTTGCGGTCGCTGGAGACGTCCAGGCTCAGGGTACCCGGCGTCAGGGAGATGAGATTGGCAACCACGGTGATTTCCGCATCCGTCCTGGCCTCCAGCGGAAACGCGATTACGCCCGGCTTCATGTAGAAGGTCGGTGTAAGCACATCATAAGCGACCTTGAGATTGGAAAGGATCAGTTCCTTGATGAAAAAGCCGACGAAGAGGATCGATTTGGGGATCTTGCCGGTATAGGCGGCAAAACCCGGTTGATCCCGCAAGGCGGAGGCCAGGATCAGATAGCCCAATACCAGGCCGATGAACAGGTTGGTACCCGTGAAACTGCCGGTCAGGCCCATCCAGACCAGGGCCAGCAGGATATTCGATGCCAGTGGACCGATCATTACCGTTCCCCCAGAACTGCATCAATGTACAGGTGCGGATTGAGCAACTGATGGGCTGCCGCATCCGCGATCTGATAGATGGACTCCGCCCCCAGGCCGATGAAGACCGTCAGGGCTGCCATCCCGCCAATAGTCAGATAGAGCACGCCGGAGCCGGCACTGCCGTGGACCGGGCGGTTGGCATATTCCTCCGGCTGAGCCTTCCAGAACACCTCGGCCCAGATCTTGATCATGGAGTACAACGTCAGCAGACCCACCACCAGGGCCACACCCACGATCCACCAGGCCTCGGCCTCCACGCCGGCCCGGATGAGGATGAACTTGGCGAAGAACCCGGACAGGGGCGGTATCCCGGCCAGGGACAGGGCCGGGATCAGGAACAGGATGGCCAGCATGGGATGTGACCGATACATGCCCCCCAGTTCCTTGAGCTCGTAGGTCCCCTTGAGCCGGTACACCAGACCGCTGACCAGGAACAGATTCGCCTTCACGATGATGTGGTGCATGATGTAGAACACCCCGCCGACGATGGCCAGGGGCGTGAACAGCGCCAGTCCCATGATCATGTAACCGATCTGGCTGATGATGTGAAATGACAGGATGCGGCGGAACTCGAACTGGGCCGCTGCGCCCAGCACCCCGGTGAGCATGGTGGCGGCGGCCACCCACAGCAGGATCTCATGGGTGTAGTCCACGTCCTGGGTGAAGATGAGGGTGAACACCCGGAACAGGGCATAGACCCCCACCTTGGTCAGCAGGGCCGCGAACAGGGCCGAGACCGCCACCTGAGGCGTGTGATACGAGGCCGGCAGCCAGAAGAAGAAGGGAAAGGCACCGGCCTTGATGCCGAAGGACACCAGGAACAGCATGGCGATCACGGTGATGATGCCCGGATCTTCGGCATAACTGAGCTTGTCGGCAATGTCCGCCATGTTCAGGGTACCCGTCAGGCCGTAGAGCAGGCCGATGGCGGACAGGAACATGGCCGAGGACACCAGGTTCAGGGTCACGTACTTGATGGCCCCTTCCATCTGCGCCCGTTCCCCACCGAGGATCAGCAGGGCAAAGGAAGCCACCAGCATCACCTCGAACCAGACGTAGAGGTTGAAGATGTCGCCGGTGAGGAAGGCCCCGTTCACCCCCGCCAGCAGCAGGTGCAGCAGCGGATAGTAACCGAAGGCCTCATGGCGCTTGCTCATGGAGGTCAGGGAATAGACCGCCGTGGCAAACCCGCTGATGCCCGCCAGCACCACCATGATGGCGCCGAGCAGGTCCGACACCAGCACGATGCCGAAGGGGGCCTGCCAGTTGCCCATGTGCATCACCAGGATGCCGTCCTGCCAGGTGGCGGACAGCAACCAAAGGGCGGACAGCAGCATGAGCCCGGTCCCGACCACGGTGGTCACGCGTTGGGCAAGACGCCAGCGCCAAAGGATCAGCGTCAGGGCGCCGAAGAACAGGGGAATGATGACAGGCAGCGCGACCTCGAGCCTCATGTGTCGGTATCCTTCATCTGGTCCATATCGTCAGCCTGTACCACCTCGTAGGCGCGGTGGATCAGCACCACCGCAAAGGCCAGCACCCCGAATCCGATCACGATGGCGGTCAGGATCAAGGCCTGGGCCAGGGGGTCGGCCACCACACCCGCCGGCTGCATGGCACCCTCGGGCACCAGGGGCGGCGCGCCGCGCAGCAGACCCGCCTGGGTGAACAGCAGCAGGTTGGCGGCATTGGACAGCAGCACCAGCCCGATCACCAGCTTGACGATCGAGCGTCGCAGCATCATGTAGATGGCGGCGGCAAACAGGCCGCCGACGGTGAACGCCATCAGGGTTTCCATGGGCGATCTCCCCTGAAGCCACCGACCGCCACCGCACCATTTGGTGCGGACCGCAGGCTCCGGCGCTCCAGACTCGTCTTGTGGGTCCGGCGATTCAAGAACATGTGATTACCGCTTTCATGCGTGAATGGTGTGAGGGTCCAGGCTGCCGGCATCAAGCCGGCCCTGGAAGGATCAATCTTCCGCTTCGGCCAGGGAGAGCAGGATCAGCAATACCCCGCCGATCACCACCAGATAGACCCCGATATCGAACAGCAACGGCGTCCCCACCTTCAGATCACCCAGCACCGGCAAGGTCAGCTCCAGCCACTGGGAGGTGAAGAAGGGCTGCCCCATGAAGACCGCGGGCACCCCGGAGATCACGCCGAACAGCAGGCCCCAGCCCAACAGGTCCCGGGGTTCGAAGCGCAACACCCGCTTGGCGCTGCGGATATCCAGGGCGAACATGTAGAGGGCGACGGCGGAGGCCGCCACCAGTCCGGCGATGAAACCGCCGCCGGGCTCGTTATGCCCTCGCAGCAGCAGGAACACGGAGAAGATCAGCAATAGCGGCAGCAGGAAATGGGCTGCCGTGCGCAGGATCAGCGACTGCAGGGTGAACTGTGGACTCATGGTCTTCTGTCCTCGGCACGGAACTTGATCATGGCGTAGACACCCACCGCGGCCAGGGCCAGCACCACGATCTCACCCAGGGTATCCAGGGCGCGGAAGTCCACCAGGATGACGTTGACGATATTGCGGCCATAACCGGAGGGCTGACTTTCCTGAATGAAGTACGCGGAAATGCTGTCCGCGTACTGGGCGGTGCTGGCGGCCAGTTTGAGTACGGCCATCATGGCACCCACGGCCAGGGCGATGACGGCATCCCTGACCCTCAGGACCATGGGTGTCAGGCCGAGGAAGCCCGGCAGGCGGAACAGCACCAGCACCAGCATGATGACGGTGAGCGTCTCCACCAGCACCTGGGTGATGCCCACGTCCGCGGCACTGAACAGCACATAGATCAGGGCCACGCAGAACCCCACCACTCCCAGGGAGGCCACCGCCCCCAGGCGGGAACGGGTGGTCACTGACACCAGGGCCGCCATCAGCAGCACCGCGACGATGAAGGCCTCGTGCACCAGAATGCCGGACAGATCCAGATCGATGGCCACATCGGTACGGGTGAACAGGGTCACCATGACCAGGCCCACGGTGGAGATCAGGATGGTGAGTAGGTAGTAGCGCAGATAACCATTCTGCAGCACCCGGGTCTGCCATTCGGAGAGCCACACCATCCCGGCCATGGTCTTTTCATAGGCCGCTTCGGGACCGTAGCGATTGACCACCTCCATGAAACCGGTGAAGCGGCGGAACCGTTCCCAGTTGAGGTAGAGCAACAGGCCCAGGGCCAGACTCACTCCGCTCAGCAACAGGGGCAGGTTGAAACCGTGCCAGAGGGACAGGTAGGGCGATACCGGTGCCCCATACACCGCCGCCGCCGCCCAGGCGATCAGGCCCTGATCCACCAGCCCCGCCCCCAGTCCGAACAGCAGACCCAGAGAGGCCAGGACCACGGGACCCGCCAGCAGGGCCGGCGGCGCCTCATGGGCAGGCACCTTGGGCGTGTCGGCCCGGGGACCATACCAGGGCCGGATACCCACGATGGCCGCCACCGCCACCACCATGACGGCGGAGACCACGGCAAGAACACTGAACAACCCGGCCAGGGCCGGTGCCTCCAGCACGGCCTCGAACAACAGTTCCTTGGCCACGAAGCCGAACATCGGCAGCACCCCGGCCAGGGACAGGGCGGCCAGACCGGCAAAGACGGTGGTCACCGGCAGCGCGCGGCGCAGCCCGCCGGTCTGCAGGAAATCCTTGCAGCCCGCCTCGTGATCCAGGATGCCGGCCACCAGGAACAGCGCCCCTTTGTAGAGGGAGTGGGCCAGCAGGAAGGCCATCGCGGCCAGCATGGCGGTCTCGGTGCCCACGCCGATGAGCATGGTGAGGGTACCCAGGGCCATGACGGTGGAATAGGCCAGCACCTGCTTGACGCCGGTGGAACGCAACGACAGGAAGATCCCGACGAACATGGTCACGGCCCCGAACAGACCCAGCAGCAACATCCAGACCTCGGTCCCACCCAGGGAGGGATTCAGGCGGGCCATCAGATAGACCCCGGCCTTGACCATGGTGGCGGAGTGCAGGTAGGCGGAGACGGGGGTCGGTGCCGCCATGGCATTGGGCAACCAGAAATGGAAGGGATACTGGGCCGACTTGGTGAAACACCCCAGCAGGACCAGCAGCAGGATGGCCAGATACCAGTCGTGCTCGCGGAAGATGTCGCCGGAGGTGAGGAGTTCGTGCAGCTCGTAGCTGCCCCCCACCAGGGCCATCATGATCAGGCCGGTGAGCAGGGCCAACCCGCCGGCCACGGTGACGAACAGCCCCTGCAGGGCGGACTTGCGGGCCTTGGCGTCCTCATGGTTATAACCGATGAGCAGATAGGACGTGATGCTGGTGAGTTCCCAGAACACGAACAGGGAGATCAGGTTACTGGAGAGCACCAGCCCCAGCATGGAGGCCATGAAGGCGAGGATCAGGACATAAAAGCGCCCCAGGTCCCGATGACCTTCCAGATAGCGGCCCGCGTAGGCCACGACGAAGAAACCGATCCCCGAGATCAGCAGGGCAAAGAGCAGGCTGAGGCCGTCGACAAGGAAGGTGAGCTGAATGCCCAGACTGGGAATCCAGTCGTATTCCATGATGATCCGCCCGCCGTCGGCCTCGCGTAGCGCGGGCAGGAAGGAGGCGAAGTAGATGAACAGCACCGCGGGCAAGGCGGCCAGCGCCCAGCCACTGTGGCGACCCAGGCCCCGATGCACCCAGGGCGCAACCGCGGCAATCAGAAATCCGGACAGGACGGCAAGCAGCATGGGTTGTCTGATGGGCGATTCAGCAGAGGCCGGCGCGGTGTTCGGCACCGATACCCCCTGCCCCGCGTCAAGGACCGACCGCGGATGCCTCTCTCCTCCAGGTTGAACGTGGATGGATGCAATATTGCCCCCGGACATCGGGCAGGCAAAAATTAGTGGCACACGACTCCGTGAGCCTTCACTCAGGCACGTTTTATGCTAACCAAACTTGCTTTTTCTTTGCAATCCCTTTCTGTTGCGACGCAGCAGAAAGGGATGTCGCCGCCGGGATCAGTCGATCCAGCCACTTTGCCGACGGCGCCAGCGAATACGGGTCAGGATGATCCCCAGCAACAGGCTGCCGATGGATACACCGGCCCCCACCAGAAACCAGTCCCTGCGTACATTTTCCTGCAACGAACGATTTTGATCCTGGAGCGCCCCGACCCTGGCCTGTTCCCGGGCCAGCGCATCGGTCAGGGCTTCGTTGCGACGGGCGGTTTCCAGTGGATCCGCCGCCACCTCGCGCAGGGTTTCCAGTTCCCGCTCCAGTTCGGCCACCCGCGTACTCAGGGCATCGGCCCGCTGGGTTTCATTGTCCCGCTCGGCCGTCAGACCACGAATCCGGTCGCCTTGTTCCCCTCGATTCTCCTCCAGTTGCTGTATGCGACGCTCTGCCTGGGCCAAACGTTCCCTGGCGTGGGGACGGTTCATGAGAAAACGGCTCTCGATCCACCCCTCGGTCCCGTTGGCCGTCCGAACCAGGCTATAACCGTCGTCATCCACCTGCAGCACGGTCACCGCCGTGCCGCTGGTGAGAAATTGCAGGATGCGATGCTGCAGCGTCTTGCCGGTACGGATATGGGCGCTGAGCTCGTCGGAGATATAGGCCGTGCTCTGGGCCTGGGCCAAGCCGGACCAGGCAGTTGTCAGCAGCAGGATGACCAGGATCAGAGGCGGCAGGGATACCAGAGGGTGTTTCACGAAAGATGTCCTTTGCTTATCGGTCATGGATCAGGCGCGCCTATTGTAATCGCCCCCCCGGCAGGGCCGGGGACAGCAGGACTGTTACTTGCGCCGAAGGTCACAAAAACACGGCCGGCCCTCACCGCGTGCGGGGTGACGGACGAGCGCCACTCCCCTACTCTATCAGCCTTGCAGGCCTGAAACCTGAACGCCTGCCCCAGGATCACGTCACACCAACCACTGGAATCACAGCCCATGGCAGAGAAAGACCCTGCTCACCTGAGTCCGCAGGAAGCCCATGAATTGCTCAGGGAAAACCCGAGAGCCCTGCTGATCGACATCCGCTCCAGCATGGAATTCCTGTTTGTCGGGCACCCGGTCGGCGCCGTGCACATCCCCTGGATGGACGAGCCGGACTGGACCCTCAACCCGAGGTTCGTGCCCGAGGTACGCAAGCTGCTGCTGGGCAGCGTCGGGAGTGAGTCAGCCCCGGAAACCGGCACCCCGGTGATCCTCATCTGCCGCAGCGGCAAGCGCTCGCTGGACGCGGGTCGACTGCTGATCAGGGAAGGGATTCCCAACGTCTACCACATCGGCGAAGGCTTTGAGGGAGAACTGGACGAGAAGCACCATCGCTCCAGCCTGGGCGGCTGGCGCTTCCACGGTCTGCCCTGGGAGCAGTGCTGATCCTCCGGCCCGGCATGGCGGCCCGGGACATCACGTCTTCGTGGATGCCCTGGACCGATGCCATCGCCGCACCCGGTGCTCCAACTGCAAGGGCAGGAACAGGATCAGGTCATAGAGTATCGGCAGGAACCAGGACAACAGCCGCATCGTGCGGGCAAGATGGAAGCTCAGGAACGCCAGTACCTGCAGTACCACCACGACCCACCAGCCCCCCAGCACCCCCATGGCCTGCATGAACAACTGCAGCGGTAACGGGGTCAGCGCCAACAGCAAGGTCATCAGCCCACCCAGGGACAGCAGTGTCAGCAGGGAAAGCCATTCCAGCGGCGGCAGCGCCAGTTCCGGCTCGCCTTCCAGCAGCCGGCCCAGGGCGTCCTCGTGCAGGATGAACAGATCACGGGACGCGGCCAGCGCACCGGACAGCCAGGCCAGCAGGATCAGCAACAGAATGCCGCCCCACAGCAGGCGCCGTTTCCCTGCTGCGTCCCAGCTGGCGACCATCGGCAACAGGGAGGTCACCCCCCTGGACTCCAGGATCATGCCACCGGCCGTCACCGACATGAGCAGAAGCAACAGCGTTGCCAGCGAGCCCAGGCCGGGGCCACCCGTGTCCCCGGGATGCCAGCCCAGCATGTCCGTGACCGGCATGAGCAGCAGGTGATAACCGGTCACCCCCGCCATCAGGATCAGGCCCAGCAGTAGCAGGCTCACCAGCAGCTGCCCCAGCGAGGCCAGGGTCAGGGCGGGCGGGGGCATGCTGCTGTCCTTGAAGCGCTGATACTGGGACAACGTCACATCCAGGTGTCGCGCCTGGTCCCGCACCGCGATCACACCTTTTTCCAGGTCGGTCAGCCGGTCGCCCAGGGCGCGCCATTCCGGCAATAAACCACGGAGTATCTTCAGTCGCTCCCGGTTGCCCTGGCGATACTCCTCCAGGGTATCCCGGCCCACGCGGGCCAGGGTGTCGTGAATCTCCTGCAGCATGGTGCCGACACGAGGATCCGCCTTCGGAGGCGTCCCGGCCAGGGCCCGGGTGGTTTCGATCCAGGCGGGCTCCTCGGGAATCTGGTCCCGGGTCTGGCGGTAGTCCTCTTCGATCCTTTCGATCTGTTCGGCAATGCGACGCTGCAGGAGGGCATACCCCCCAAGGTCCCGGTTCAGACGATGATGAATGCCACGACACTCCCGTTCCACCCTCAGCTGCAGACGCCGCAACGCAACGCCACGCAGATAGGCCTGGTGACGATGACGCACCTTGCGACCGGCAAATCGCAGGCCATGGGCGGCAGCTCGGAACTGCCATTCCAGCAGATGAAAGAGCTGCCGCAATCCACGGCGCAGCCAGGGGCGACTGAAGTAAAGGACCAGGATCCCGATCACCACCCAGATCAGGATGGAAATACCCAGGCTGTCCGCCCACAGGCCCCAGAGATCGTTGCTGCTCATTCATCAACTCCCGGTTTTCGGTACGGGTGGCCGGCAGACGGCTTAAAGTTTTCCGGTGGACGGCCGACAAATCTATTGAGGCCATCCTGTTCCAGGCTACCCCGTTGTACACCACCTGGACTGACAGGCGCATGCATGTTCACGCATGAATATGCCGAAATACAATCGGATCATGCAATTCAATAGAGACCGACCCATGGACCGAAGCCAACTGGAACTGAAAATGGGCGCCCAGCTCACCCCCTACCGGGAATT
Source organism: Ectothiorhodospira sp. PHS-1 (assembly GCF_000225005.1). Classification (NCBI taxonomy): domain Bacteria; kingdom Pseudomonadati; phylum Pseudomonadota; class Gammaproteobacteria; order Chromatiales; family Ectothiorhodospiraceae; genus Ectothiorhodospira; species Ectothiorhodospira sp. PHS-1. The sequence continues at coordinate 41,266 of NZ_AGBG01000021.1, forward strand.
GCCGGACATGACGGCCGGGGCTGCCGTGCTGGGTTTTCTCCCTGCGTTCATGGACGTGCAGACGCACGAAACGCACCTTTCCATCAACGAGGATGGTTCGCTGGCGGTCATCCACCTGCTGGATGGGCTGCCGGATCACTGGGTGATCGAACGGGATGAACAGGGCCGCATCACCGCCCTGAAGGACGGCATTGTCGCCGGCTTCATGCGCCAGGGCCGGTTCTTCACCCGTTCGGAACTGGCTCAGCTACGCTGGGACGCCTGAAACCGGATTTCCCCTTGTGCCCGGGGGCGTAATCCGGTCCAATAGGCGGCTCCTTATCGCCAGACACCCAACCCATGCGAAAGAACAGTTACGAGCGCGAAGAACTTCTGCAATGCGGCCACGGAGAGATGTTCGGCCCCGGCAATGCGCAACTGCCGGTCCCGAACATGCTGATGATGGACCGCATCAACCATATCAGTGACGAGGGCGGCGCCTTCGGCAAGGGTGAAATGCGTGCCGAACTGGACATCAATCCCGATCTCTGGTTCTTCGACTGTCATTTCCCGGGTGACCCCGTCATGCCCGGCTGCCTGGGCCTGGATGCCATGTGGCAGCTGGTGGGCTTCTACCTGGCCTGGATCGGCAATCCCGGCCGCGGTCGCGCCCTGGGTGTGGGCGAAGTGAAATTCACCGGCCAGGTTCTGCCCAGCGCCAGGAAGGTCACCTACCAGGTGGACGTCAAGCGCGTCATCACCCGCAAGCTGGTACTCGGCATCGCCGACGGCCAGGTACTGGTGGACGATCGCCTGATCTACACCGCCAAGGATCTGCGGGTCGGGCTGTTCACCTCCACCGACGGTTTCTGAAGCCCCCTCCCCGTTTGACCCGTGAGCCCTGATCGACGACGATCAGGGCTCACGCACATCCGGGGATGACCGTGGGCCAGGAGATCGATCACACACACTTCAAGGCCAGCGATTTCACCCGCTTCCGGACCCACCTGGAAGCCGAAACCCGGCTCGCCCGGGAATGGTTCCAGCAGGGCCGTTTCGTCCACGACGACCCGGTGGCGGGATTCGAGATTGAGGCCTGGCTGCTGGATCGGCACGAAGGCCCGGCCCCCCTCAACGAAGCCTTCCTGCGACAATTCGATGACCCCATGGCCACGCCCGAGCTGGCCGCCTTCAACATTGAGGTCAACACCCATCCCCACCCGCTGAAGGGCCGTGCCCTCGGCCTGATCCATCGGGAGATGTCGGCCACCTGGCAGCGCGCCCTTGAGGCCGCCGAGGCCGTCGGCGCCCGCGCCCTGATGACCGGCATCCTGCCCACCTTGCGTCCGGAACACCTGCGTCTGGGCAACATGTCGTCCATGAAACGCTACCGCGCCCTGAACCGCGAGGTCTTCCGCTCCCGGCAGGGGCGACCGGTGCGTCTGGACATCGCCGGCCGGGAGCATCTTCTGCACCTGCACCGGGATGTCATGCTGGAGGCCGCCACCACCTCGTTCCAGATCCACCTGCAGACACCGCCGGATACGGCCCACCAGGTATACAACGCCGCCATCATCGCCTCCGCCCCCATGGTGGCCGCCGGCGCCAATGCCCCCTTCCTGTTCGGCAAGGATCTGTGGGACGAGACCCGGATTCCCGTCTTCGAACAGGCGGTGGAAGTGGGTGGCTACGAAGAGGTGGCCCGAGGCCCCCTGCGCCGGGTCAGCTTCGGTTCCGGCTATGCCCGGGAGTCCATCCTGGAATGCTTCGAGGAAAACCTGGCGCATTTCCCGGTTCTGCTGCCCATGTGCAGCGACACCCCGCCGGAGCGGTTCCCTCATCTGCGCCTGCACAACGGCACCATCTGGCGCTGGAACCGGCCCTTGATCGGTTTTGACGACGAAGGCCGCCCCCATGTCCGGATCGAGCACCGGGTCCTGCCGTCAGGCCCCACCCTCGCCGACAGCATGGCCAATGCCGCCTTTTTCTATGGTCTGGTGGAAGACCTGCTCACCGAACCCGGGGGGCCCGAATCCCTGATCCCCTTTGCCGCCGCCAAGGACAACTTCTACCAGTCGGCCCGCCTGGGACTGGCCGCCGTCCTGCAATGGCGACATGGGGAACGCATCGGGATACAGGACCTGATCCTGGACGAGCTGCTGCCCCGGGCCCGTCACGGCCTTCAGCGCCTGGGACTGGCCCGGGCGGACAGCCATCATTACCTGGAAATCCTGGCCGAGCGAGTCCGGTCGGGCCGCAACGGCGCCCGCTGGCAACGGGATTTCGTTGCGCGGCACGGACGGGACATGCCCGCGCTGACCCGGGCCCTGCGCCGGCACCAGGCCACCGACGACCCTGTCCATCAATGGGATCTGCAACCCGTCTCCCCGGAGGATTCTGAATCATGCTGAGACAGCAGGAAGGACTGCCCGCGGGCTTTCTGGATACCCCGGTCGGGGAACTGCATCGCATCGTCCCCGAACCGACCCTGTTTCATCTGCCGGGCCGCCGGATGCCTGCCCTGTTCGTCTCCATCCTGCTGCACGGCAACGAGCCGGTCGGCCTGCATGCCATCCAGCAGGTACTCACGGAACTGCCGGCCGGGGAACTGCCCAGGGGATTGAGCCTGTTCGTGGGGAATGTGGCGGCAGCCCGGGAAGGCGTCAGACGCCTGGAGGGTCAGGCGGACTTCAATCGCATCTGGCCGGGCACGGAGGCACCGGACAGCCCGGAATCCCGGCTTGCCGCCGAGGTGGTGGATACCATGAGGTTACGGGGCGTCTTTGCCAGCGTGGACATTCACAACAACACCGGCCTGAACCCCCACTATGCCTGCATCAACCGGCTGGACCACCGCTACCTGCGTCTGGCCACCCTGTTCAGCCGCACGGTGGTGTACTTCATACGCCCCCGGGGCGTGCAGTCCATGGCCTTTGCCGAGCTGTGTCCGGCGGTGACCCTGGAATGCGGCAAACCCACCGACCGGCACGGGGTGATGCATGCGGCGGACTATGTCCGTGCCTGCCTGAACCTGGCGGAACTGCCGGATACCCCGGTTCCCGCCCATGATCTGGACCTGTTCCATACCGTGGCCCAGGTAAAGATCCCGGCCGAGGTCCGGATCAGTTTCGAGGACAGAAGGACGGACCTGCTGTTCGCCCCGGACCTGGACCACATGAACTTCCGGGAACTGCCCGCCGGCACCGTGCTGGGCACGGTCAACGGGGGCCGCCCTCTACCGGTCACGGCCCATGACGAACAGGGGGCGGAGGTTTCCGCCCACTACTTCGCGGTGGAACACGGCCGTCTGGTACTCACCCGCCCCATGATGCCCTCCATGCTCACCCTGGATGAACGGGTGATCCGCCAGGACTGCCTGTGCTACCTGATGGAGCGGATGGATACCGAAATCAGGACGGGGTTTCACCGATCGGCACTGTGATCTGCTCCACGGACACTTCCATCCGGGACGGCAGCACCAGCGGACCGAACTGATTGAACACGGGAACATCTGCCGCATCCCGCCCATAGCCTAGGCGAACCCGGCCTGCGTCCGGCCTTGCCCGGGTAGGATCAAAGGAATACCACTGCCCTCCCACGAAGGCCTCGAACCAGGCATGCAGATCCATGGGTTCCAGTTGATTCAGGTAACCCACCACATAACGGGCCGGGATGCTCAGACTCCGACACAGGGCGATGCCGACGTGGCTGAAATCCCGACAGACACCATTACGCCGATTGATGGCCTCCAGCGCGGAAATCGGCGCCGGATCGGAATCGGTGAGGTAGCCAAGGTGCTCATGGGTCCAGCGGGTGATCGCCGCCACCTGGTCATAGCCGGGAATGCAGCCTGCCACGATCTCGCCGGCCAGCCGGCCCAAACGGTCCGAGTCGCAGTAGCGACTGGGTGTCAGATACATCAGGGCCTGATCCGGCAGGTCCTGAATCAGGACGAAGGGCGCCCCGGGCGCCTGCTCCAGGGTCGCCGGCACCTGCACATCGGAACGCACCTCCACCTTGAAGTGACCGGGCGGCGCCGTCAGGCGCTGCCACAGGTTACCGTACATGTCGGTGTATTCGATGATCGGCATGCCGGGAAAGACGGCATAACGATCCTGCGCCACCCATTGATGGGCATCACTGCGCGGTCTGAGCAGGAGCAGCATGGGACTTTCCACCTGAAAACGCATTTCCAGGGTACAACCGACTCGCAACCACATGGTCCGTCCTCACTAGATTTGAGTGACCCATGCGCCTCAGCCCAGGTCCACCTCGACTTGGTGTGTCCGACGGTCATCGACGAGGGGAATCCTGCCCCATCCGGCCTCGAACGCGGCGGCATCCGGAATCTCGGTCCCGTCAAGGGACACGCGGATGACCCGCCGGGACTCCCCGGTCGTGCCGCTCACCTTGATATGGTATAGGGTTTCACGATACCGGTAGTGGATGGTATACGCATTCCAGTCATCGGGAATGCAGGGTGCGATGCGCAGATGATCCCCCCGCAGTTGCAGACCCAGCAGGGTTTCCAGGATCAGCCGGTACATCCAGCCCGCCGCCCCGGTATACCAGGTCCAGCCGCCGCGGCCCGTGTGGGGCGGTGAGCCGTACACATCCGCGCTCATGACATACGGCTCCACCTTGTAACGCGCCACCGCCGCGGGCGTATCGCCGTGGTTGACGGGGTTAAGCAGACCGTAGCATTCCCAGGCCCGCCGCCCGTCCCCCATCCGGGCGAAGGCCATCGTGGTCCAGATCGCGGCATGGGTATACTGACCGCCGTTCTCACGCACCCCCGGCACATAGCCCTTGATGTATCCGGGCTCCAGAGCCGACTGATCAAAAGGCGGGTCGAGCAGACGGATCAGGCCGTCATCCCGACTCACCAGGTGTCGATCCACGGCATCCATCGCCTCGCGGGCGCGGCTGGGATCCCCGGCGCCGGAGAGGATCGCCCAGCTCTGGCTGATGGCGTCGATGCGGCACTCGTCGTTGACGGCGGAACCCAAGGGCGTACCGTCGTCGAACCAGGCCCGCCGATACCAGGCGCCGTCCCAGGCGCTCGCTTCGATATGGCCGCGCAACTGCTCGGCCTGGTCACGGCAGAACTCGGCAAACTCGCCGTCATCCCGGCGTCGGGCAAGGTCGGCAAACTGCTGCAGGGCGTCGAACAGGAACCAGGCCAGCCAGACACTTTCGCCCCGGCCCTCATGGCCCACCCGGTTCATGCCGTCGTTCCAGTCACCGCAGCCCATCAGCGGCAACTGATGCGCACCGAAACGCAGGCCGTGCCGGAGGGCGCGGACACAGTGCTCATAGAGATCGGCGACTTCCGGGGAGCGTTGCGGCTGGTTGTAGTAGGCCTCTTCATCGGGATTGAGCTCGCGACCCTCCAGGAAATGGACCGGCTCGTCCAGGACACCGGTGTCGCCGGTAGCGGCCACGTAATGGCAGGTCACATAGGGCAGCCAGAGGTAGTCATCGGAAAAATGGGTGCGCACACCCTGGCCGCCGGGGGGATGCCACCAGTGCTGCACGTCACCCTTGAGGAACTGGCGCCCGGCGCAGCGGATCAACTGCGCCCGGGCCAGCTCGGGGGTGGTATGGATCAGGACCATGACATCCTGCAGCTGGTCACGGAAGCCGTAGGCGCCGCCGGACTGATAGTAGCCGCTGCGCGCCCACAGGCGGCTGGACAGGGTCTGATAGACCAGCCAGCCATTGGCCAGCACATTCAGCGCCGGATCGGGCGTATCCACCTGGACCGCGCCCAGGGTGTGGTTCCAGTACCCCCACACCCCTTCCAGGGCCTGGTGCGCCCCCGCCCGGCCACCGAACCGGTGGATGAACTCGCCGACCTCGTCCACGCTCGTCGCCGCGCCGAACAGGAACACAACTTCGGCAGACTGTCCCGCCTCAAGCTCCACCCGGCCCTGCACCGCCGCGCAAGGATCCAGGCCCGCGCCGGTCCTGCCCGACAGGCGCTTGCGGCGCATGGCCGCCGGCTTGGCCATGGAACCGTTGCGGCCGATGAACTCGGTCCGCCCACCACTGATCGAGCGATCCCGTTCGCTCACATGGGCGAACACCAGCCGATGGGCACACTCGCGCCCGTAGGCATTGCGCGCCAGCAAGGCCCCGGTGTGGGGCTCCGTTTCGGTGACGATATGCATCAGATTGGCATGCCGCCACTCGCCGAGCACCAACTCCCAATAGCCGGTCAGAGACAGTCGGCGTGTGCGCCGGGAATGATTATGCAACTTGATCACCACACACTTGACCGGCGCATCCAGGGCAACATAGGTGGTCAATTCCGAGACGATACCCGACTCCTGGTATTCGAACACGCTGTAGCCGAAGCCATGCCGACAGACATAGCCGTTGCGCCCCCGGGCCGGCAGCGGCGTCGGCGACCAGAAGGCCCCCGTTTCCTCGTCCCGGATGTAGAAGGCCTCGCCGCCGGCGTCGGACAGCGGATCATTGTGCCAGTGGGTCAGCCGGAACTCGTGGGCGTTGTCCACCCAGGTATAGGCACTGCCCGCCTCACTCACCACCGTACCGATGTGCGGACCGGCAATCACGTTCACCCAGGGAGCCGGTGTCTGCTGTCCCGGCGCCAGGGTGATCACGTATTCCCGTCCGTCCGGCGTGAAGCCACCCAGGCCATTGTTGAAAATGAGTTTCCGGGGCACCGGGGTCGCCGGCGGCTCGGTCATCACCGGACGCACCGGCTCCAGCCGATCCGACCGGCGGCCCGCGGAGATCCGGCGCTCCACCGGCTCGATCAGGGTGTCCGCCGTATCGCTGAAAATGATGCGCGCCACCGTCTGCAACAACACCCGCTCATCCTCCGTCAGTTCCTCGGCACGCCGCAGGAAGACCCCGCCCGGCTTGTCCAGCATCTGCGCCTCGGGGCCTGACTGGATCAGCCCCATGATCCGGTCGTGCAGGACTGCACGGTAACCTGAAAAGTCCTCATTCAGGATCACCAGGTCGGCGATCAGCCCCTTCATGCGCCAGTAGGCGTGGGCCTGCAGCACCTGCTTGACCCGATCGATGCGATGGATATCACCAATATGCAGGAGAACGATGGGCAGATCCCCGGAGATGGCAAAGCGCCACAGGCCCGACTGCCCCAGCTGATTACGGGCGATGACCCCCGGTGCAGCACGACGCAGTGCGTTACCGAAGATCACCGAGTTGGCCAGACGGCCGTAGACCTGAGCATCCACCTCGGTGGCGTTGAGCACGCGCAACACCTCCTGACTCTGGAACCAGGCCATCTCGAAGGCACGTTCAACGAAATGCCGATCACAATATTTCTCCAGCAACGTCAGTGCCGCCTCCCGGGTATCGGCCACGCCGGAGATGATCTGGACGCTCGCCGACTCATCGGGCGCCAGGGTCACTGTGCGCCGGATGGCCACGATGGGATCAAGCACCGCGCCCGCCGTATTGGACAGACGCCATGTCGGCGGGTGCCCGTCCAGCGCCACCGGGTTCACCGGTGAGCGACCGCGACCCACGAAGCGGACACGATCGGTTTCAAAGGACGGCGCATCGATCACGGCCCCCGGTGCGGCCATCAGATGAAACATCCAGGGCACCTGCTCGTCCGGCGTGCGCCGTCGCCGCGTACACAGGATGGCCTGCTGTCGGGGCAGAATCTCGGTCTGCACAAACAGATTGCTGAAGGCACGATGGGCCAGGTCGGCGGCCAACGGCGCCAACACCACCTCGGCATAACTGGTCAGTTCGATATGACGCCGCCGGGAAGATTGATTGGTGAGGGTCACGCGCCGGATCTCCACGTCATCCTCGGAGGAGACGCAGATCTCGGTGTGGGCATCGATGGCCTGATCCCGTCGCCGGTATTCCGCGCGGGCCTGCACGAAGATGGCCTCATAGTGATCCGCTCGGCGCAGCGTCGGCTGATGGGCGCTGGACCAGTACTTCCCGCTGTCACGATCACGCAGATAGATGAAGGTGCCCCAGGCATCGGTGGTGGCATCCTCGCGCCAGCGGGTCACGGCCAGTTCATGCCGGCGACTATAACCGCCGCCGGCATGGGTGGCCATCACGTGGTAGCGTCCATTGGACAGCAGATGCACCTCGGGTATCTGCGTGGTGGTGTCCCTGAATACCCGCATGATGCTGCCGAACGCTGCATCCGGCGGCTGAGCGGAGGCACTCACCTCGGCGGCATGGGGATGCAAGGTGGCCCCCTGCCGCGGAACACGCTCCTGCAGCAGCAACTCCGTCGCCCGCACCTCCGGGTCGGCCATGAATCGACGCTGCATGGGCTGATCCAGCAACACATGGGCAAAGGCCAGCAGGCTCATGCCCTGGTGATGGGCCATGAAGCTGCGCACGATGAACCAGGGCTTGCCCCGCGGCACACGGGACGGGGTGTAATCCACCGCCTCATAAAAGCCGTGGCTACCGAGAAAACCCGTCTCGGCCAGCCGTTCCAGGTTGCGGCAGGCCTCCTCGGGCAGTACCGTCAACGCCAGCGCCGTGGCATAGGGGGCAATCACCAGATCCTCTCCCAGCCCCCGCTTGAACCCCAGCCCGGGCACGCCGAAGGCTCGGTACTGATAGACCTGGCTCATGTCGGTGACGTTGTAGCAGGATTCGGAAATCCCCCAGGGTACCGCCCGCTGCCGGCCATATTCGATCTGGCGCGACACGGCCGCCTTGCAGGTCTGCGCCAACAGGGTGTTACCGAAGCTAGGCATGATCAGCTGCGGCATCAGGTACTCGAACATTGAGCCGCTCCAGGAAATCAGGCTGACATCGCCCCCATGGCTGGTCAGCAGACGCCCCAGGGCAAACCAGTGTTTCTGGGGCAGCTGTCCCTGGGCAATCAGCAGAAAGCTGGCCAGGCGCGCCTCCGACGCCAGCAGGTCATAGCAGGCCGGATCGCGGCGCCGCTCGCCCACGTCATAGCCGATGGCCAGCAACCCCGCCCCGGCATCGTAAAGAAATTCAAAATCCATGCTCGCCAGATCGCGGCAACGCCGGATCAGATCATCGATGATGTCGTGTTGCGCCCGGGATGGACAATCCGTCGCCACGGACCCGCCTGCCGGTGACGCGTGAACCAGTTCATCCCTCAGGGCAGCCACCTGCCGGTCAAAGGCCTGTACCCAATAGGCGGATGCCGCGTCGTCCGAGGGCATACCCGCCGCCGACCATGCGGCCGCCGCGCCCCCGGCCTGCTGAATGTCCTCCAGGGCCTTGATGAGGTCGGGGATGGACAGGTCGGCGTCCCGCATGTCCTGGACCCGGCGTTCCAGTGCGGTCAGGGGTGGCGGTGGTGATAAGGGTCGCTGTTCAGCCAGCACCCCCAGGGTGTCCAGCAGCCCCTGCAACGCCCGGGATGACGGCACCGGCTGGTGCTTCAGCTCGGCCAGCCCGGCCTGGAGGGTCAGCAGGGCACCCGCCAGATTGCCGCTGTCCACCGAAGAGACGTATCTCGGCTGCAGGGGCTCAAGGGTACGGGTGTCGTACCAATTGTAGAAGTGTCCCCGGTAGCGCTCCAGAGGCTCCATGGTCGACACGGTGCGGTCGATACGTACCAGGCATTCGCCGGTGGTCACATAACCGAAGTCATAGGCAGCCAGATCCGACAGAAGGGCCATACCGATATTGGTGGGCGAGGTGCGAGAAGCCACCATCGGTGCGGGGGTTTCCTGAAAATTATCCGGCGGCAACCAGTGATCCTCCGGACCCACGAAGTCGGCAAAGTAACGCCAGGTCCTGCGGGCCGCACGACGCAAAAAGACCTCCTGTGCCGCACTCAGGCGCGGTATGCGGTCACCCGGCGGGCGGCTGATCCACCAGGCGATGCCGGGCGATACCAGCCACGGCAGCAGAAATGGGGCGGCAAACATCCCCTGCGTAGCCCAGGCATCTCCGGATGTCCAGGCCAGTGCGACTCCCGTCGACAGCGCCAGGACCGGCGCAATCCACATCTCCCGCAAAAAGTCGGTGGGTGTCCGACAGGCATTGCGGCGGGCATAGCTGGGCAGGTGCCAGAGCAGCAACCCCCTCCGGGTAAACAGCATCCGCCCCCAGGAGCAGGCAATGGCCCCCAGGCAGATCCGGGCGTCGTAGGGCAGGAACACCAAGCTCAGCAGGGCCTGGAGCAATGGCCGTACTGCGGCCCTGCCGGTCAGCGTCAGGTGTACCCGGCGATCCCAGTCCCGTGGCCGACGCCACAGATCGATCATGGAGGGCAACAGTGCGGGCACGACCACCAGCGCCAGCATCAGCAGGCTCCAGAACCAGATCGGACCGGCACCCAGCAGCCAGCCCCCCAGCAACAGGATCAGCAAGGCCGGGGGCACCAGGCTGCGGCGCAGGTTGTCGAACAACTTCCAGCGGGAAAGGGCCGACAAGGGATTCGGCACCTGCAACGGCGTACGCCCCCGGGAGGCCGGCACGCGCGGCAGCAGCCAGCCCACCAGTTGCCAATCACCCCGTATCCAGCGGTGGCGACGACTGGCCTCCGCGGTATACGTGGCCGGATGCGATTCCAGCAGATCCACATCCGTCACCAGCGCCGACCGGGCGTAACCCCCTTCCAGCAGATCGTGACTCAGGATCAGGTTTTCCGGCAAGCGACCATCAATGGCCCGGCGAAAGGCATCCACGTCATAGATACCCTTGCCGACGAAGGATCCCTCGCTAAACAGATCCTGATACACATCGGAAATCTCCCGTGTGTAAGGGTCCATGCCTGGTTCACCCGCGAACAGCCTGGAAAAACGTGACTGGCGGGCACTGCCCAGACTGATGGAGGTACGGGGCTGCAGGATGCCGTACCCTTCGACGATGCGGCCCTTGTCCGGATCAAGGACCGGACGGTTGAGCGGATGCGCCAGATTACCTACCAATTGACGCGCCGCATCCCGCGGTAGCTGGGTGTCGGTGTCCAGGGTGATGACGAAACGGATGGAGGCCAGCAGGCGGGTATCCCCGACGATCTCCGAGAAGGCGGCAGTCTCTTTCCCCCTGAGGCGGGCGTTGAATTGTTCCAGCTTGCCTCGTTTGCGCTCGTAGCCCATCCACACCCGTTCGAACGGATTCCATACCCGAGGCCGATGAAACAGATAAAAGATGCCGGGTCGGTCCTCCCGATACCTGAGATTGAGCCGTTCCACCGCCGTGCGGGCCTGCTCAAGCAGGGCCGCATCCTCCGGTTGCACCGCCTGGGGGGCATCGGGAAAATCCGTCAGCAAGGCGAAGAACAGATTGGGGTCCCGATTGCCCAGATAGCGGATTTCCAGCGCCTCCAGCAGGTGATCGATATCCTCGGGGCCGGTCAGCAACGTGGGCACGACCACCATGGTGCGCCGGTCCTCCGGAATCCCGCTGGAAAAATCCATCCGTGGCAGGGCCTTGGGCGACAAGAGCAGCGTGACCCACAGATTGACCAGTGAAACGACCGGCGCCGAAACGGCAATCAGTAGCGGCAGTGCCAGATACCAGGTCCAGGCGGTATCCGGCTTGAATCCGTCCAGAAGCAGCAGCACGCCCCCTGCCGCAAGCAGCGTGAGCAAAGTCACCGCCCCCAGATACAAAGGCAGGCAGGCCGATCGACAATGGCGGCCGAACCGGGATATCCAGGGCATCCGGCAGCCCACCGCCCGCTCCAGCGCCGGTCGTCCTCGGTCGATCAGGTAGTACCCTACATGGGCACTGCGATCCTCCCCTCCCCGTTGAGCCGCCGCGGCCCGGGCAAGGTCGACCGCCGTCCGGGCCACGTCTTGCTCGGGGCAGGCCGCCGTCCGAGCCACGTCCTCCACCACGTGCCGGTAGCGATCTCGCGTGGCAAAGTCCTGGCCGGCATGCATGCCCAGGGGGTCATCCCGCAGGATCCGCTCGACCACACTCAGAGACTCGACATAATCCTTCCAGTCCATGCTGCCGATAAAACGCAGGCTGCCGATGCTGTTGGCCATGGAAATCTGGTTGGCCGCGGCCGTGCGTCCGGCCACTTCCGACAACTGCTCGGCCGTCACGCTCTGCTCCAGCAGCTTGTGCTCCACCCAGGTCCGGATAAAGGCCAGGGCCGGGCCCTGGGCCTGGAGTACAGCGTAAAATGCTTCCACGAACGGGGCCGTCAGCGGCACGTCCGCCCGGGCGAATTCGGCCAGCAATTGAATCAGCTGTTTGGGCTCCTGCTCGGCCGTCACCAGCATGCGATCCGCCCAGGCGAGGGCCGTGTCACGCTCCTGGCGACGCTGGGCAATACTCACCCCGACCCGGCGCAGGTTTTCCAGCAGGGCCAGCTGCAGCATGATCGGAAAGGCCCACAATTCGCCGATTTTGAGGG